>JAQBTY010000387.1 GCA_027624735.1 Pseudomonadota bacterium
TTCTTGTTCCAGACCCTGGTCATCACCGATTCGATCGGCACGTTGTTGGACTGCAGGAAGGAGTGCAGGCCCATCACGCCAAGGCCGACGCTGCGCTCGCGCATCGCCGCGTACTTGGCATTCGCCATCGACGGCGGCGCCTTGCGGATGAAGTCCTCGAGCACGTTGTCGAGGAAGCGCATGACGTCGGGGATGAACTTCGGCTCGTCGCGCCACTCGAGATACTTCTCGAGATTGAGCGAGGACAGGCAGCACACCGCGGTGCGCTGCTTGCCGTGGTGGTCGAGACCGGTCGGCAGGGTGATCTCGCTGCACAGGTTGGAGGTCTTGACCTGCAGGCCGGCGAGCTTGTGGTGCTCCGGCACCTGGCGGTTCACCGTGTCGGAGAAGATCAGGTACGGCTCGCCCGTCTCGATGCGGGCGATCAGCATGCGGATCCACAGCCCGCGCGCCGACACCTTGCGGATGACGGTGCGGTCCTTGGGGCTGACCAGCGCCCACTCCTCGTCGGCCTCCACGGCGCGCATGAACGCGTCGGACAGCAGGATGCCGTTGTGCAGGTTCAGCGCCTTGCGGTTCGGGTCGCCGCCGGTCGGCCGGCGCAGCTCGATGAATTCCTCGATCTCGGGATGCCATATGGGCAGGTAGACGGCCGCCGATCCGCGGCGCAACGAGCCCTGACTGATCGCCAGGGTCAGCGAATCCATCACCCGGATGAACGGCACCACGCCAGAGGTCTTGCCGTTACGGCCGACCTGCTCGCCGATCGAGCGCAGATTGCCCCAATAGCTGCCGATGCCGCCGCCGCGTGCGGCGAGCCAAACATTCTCGTTCCATAAATTGACGATACCTTCGAGCGAATCGGAGGCTTCGTTCAGGAAGCACGAAATCGGCAGGCCCCGTTTGGTGCCGCCATTCGACAAGACCGGCGTCGCCGGCATGAACCAGAGGTCGGAAATATAGTTGTAGATGCGCTGGGCATGGGCTGAATCGTCGCCATAGTGGGTGGCGACTCGGGCGAACAGCTTTTGCGGCTCGCCGACTTCCTCGGGCAGCAAATAACGATCTTCCAGCGTTCCCCGGCCGAACGCCGTTAAATTGGCGTCGCGCGACGGGTCGATGACGATACGGACGCGTTCCGTCTGGTAAACATTCGCGGTATCGGCATCCTTGCTGACCAGATCTTTTTCCACAGCAGCGACGGGGTCGTCGAAGAGGGACGGCTGGTCGCTATGCCCGGTTTTGACCGGGGCATCGATCGGGGTTTCCACAAGTGTCAATTCCGACGCCTCTTCAGTTACGAACACCTTATCCACAGTGTCCTTGTCAGCCAAAATGCCCACAGACCCATCCATACGTAATGCCCCCTCTAAACCGGTATCCAGGTCGTCCACATGCTGTGCGTAATTTTCTCGGAATAGCCGGGAAAACTCTACAACATATAGTCGCGAGGCGTGAGTGTAACACTAAATATTGACCTGCTGTCACCGTGAACAATAGGTGAACATCTTACTCTAATGATTTTTTTCGTCAATCGAACCGGTGCCGAATCGGGATGAAAACCTGTGGCCGGCCAATATCTTGCTTCGCGATAGGTAGGCTGCGCCCCAAAAAAGGCAAAATCTTCTCCCTATTGTATACCCCACCTTATCGACCCCAATATTTTGTATTAGAGCCCGTTTATTTTACGCTATTGTCGTCCTATGTGCGGACGATTTGGACTGCTTCACACTTGGACCGACATGTTCGAGGCCTACCGGCTGGTTTCGACTCCGTTGAATGTACAGCCGCGCTTCAATATCGCGCCGACTCAGCCCATCGTCGCGATCACCGCGCGGCAAGGCGGCGGCAACGCGGCGACGTTCTTTCAATGGGGCCTGGTGCCGTCCTGGGCCAAGGATGTTTCGATCGGCGCTAAGATGATCAATGCACGGGCGGAAACCGTGGCCGAGAAACCGGCCTTCCGCGCGGCTTTCCGCCGGCGGCGCTGCCTGATTCCGGTCAGCGGGTTCTATGAGTGGCAGAAACCGCCCGGCGCCGCGAAGCAGCCTTTCTGGATTTCCGCCGCCGATGGCGGCCTGCTCACCTTCGCCGGCCTGTGGGAGAGTTGGATGTCGCCGGATGGCGACGAGCTGCGGACCGCAACGATTATCACAACGACGGCCAACGCGGCGCTCGCCCCCCTTCACGCGCGCATGCCGGTGATCCTCGATTCCGCTGACTTTGCGGCCTGGCTGGACGTGCGCGACGAAACCGACATTGCCGCCGCCGCGGCGCTGCTGCGCCCGGCGCCGGCCGAAATCACCACCGCCTGGCCGGTGTCGACGCGGGTCAACAACGTGCGCAACGACGATGCCGGCCTGGTGGCGCCGGCGGACGTTTCGACCGCCGAATCGCCCGCGCCGCCCCAACGCGAAAATCAGGGCGATTTGTTCCCGCGCTGATTGGCCGGGCCCGATCCGGATCAATATTACCGGTGCGAACATGGACCGGCCATCGGCGGGGGATTATTATGATCCGCGCCATGCAAAGGCATGCTGAAAACAGGGAGATGAACGGTGAAACTCTATCAAAATCCGGTTTCGACAACCTGCCGTCCGATCATGATGTTCATCGCCGACGAGGAGTTGGAGGTTGAACAGCAGATCGTCGATATTATGGCCGGGGAGCAGTACGGCGAAGCATTCAGCAAACTTAACCCGAACAATTGCGTGCCGGTTCTCGAAGAGGGCGATTTCCGGCTGTTGGAGAGTTCCGCCATCTTGAAATATCTGGCGGAAAAATCAGGCTCGGCCGCCTATCCGGCGGATCCGCAGGCCCGGGCGCGGGTTAATTCGACCATGGACTGGTTCAACACCAGTTTTTACCGCACGTTCGGATACGGGCTGGTGTACCCGCAGGTCCTCGATACGTGCAAACTGCCCGACGCCGCGGCGCAGAAGCTGCAGGTAAGCGAGGGCAAGGCCCAGGCGCAGCGGTTTCTCGCCGTGCTGAACGACCATATTCTAGGCCACGATGGGCCGTGGCTGTGCGGCGAGACAATGACCATCGCCGATTATTTCGCCTCCGGCATGATCTCCGTCGGCGAGCTGATCGGCTGCACCTACGCCGCCTATCCCAACATCCGCGCTTGGTACGACCGCATCCAGGCCCGGCCCAACTGGCAATCGGCCAACGCCGGCGTGTACGAATGGGCGAAATTCACCCAAGGGCCCGAATATTCGGCGGTCTAACGCGGCGCTTTGGCAGTACCGGCGATCGCTGAATTCACCCGGGGAGGGAGGGCTGAAATGGAGCAACCCGAATTGGACGCGCTGCGCCAGGAGTTCAGGCGCTACAATAGCGAGGACTTCCTCGATGCCACCATCGCGGTCTGCGCCCTAAGCGCCGCCGCCGACGGCGACGTCGCGCCGGAAGAACTCTATAGCATCGACAATCTGGTTCTCCGCGACCCGGCCCTGCAGGATATCAACGCCAAGCAGGTGCAGCGGAAGCTGCGGGACTATTTGCGCCAGCTGAAAAAAGACCGGGTCATGACCGAAAGAATTCTGTCGGAAAAAATCCATCGCATGGCGGACGACCGCGAGATGGCATGCGCGCTGATGCGGGCGGCATATCTCATTATCGTCTCGGATCACACGGTGCGAAGCGGGGAAATGGCGGAATTCAAATGGATTTGCGGCCTGTTGAATCTGGAACCGGCGCAAGTCTGGGACGAGCTGGCGCATCGATTCCTGGTCTGGGAGGATAAGCGCAACGTCATGCTGGTGCGCGCGCCGGCCAGTGCGGTCGCGCGCATCGTCAACGAATCGGTCGAGGGCAAGTGGTGCGTCTTTGATCGCCTCGACGATGCCAAGACCGCCGCCGCCGAGCTGTACCGACAAGCCATCGACTACTACAAGAAGATGGAGAGTTCCGAATTCGAACAGGAAATGGAACGCCGCCTGGCCGACCTGCCCGGCCTCACCGTCAGCGACATACCAAGCCTGTACGACTGATTTATGTCGGAAATGGTGGGCGCGACAGGGATTGAACCTGTGACCCCTGCCGTGTGAAGGCAGTGCTCTCCCGCTGAG
>JAQBTY010000388.1 GCA_027624735.1 Pseudomonadota bacterium
GCGACATGGAAAAACAGCTCACGAAGAAGAAAAGCGCGCAGAACAGATAGATCTCGGTGGACAACCCGCTCCATTTGGAATCCGCCAGGATGGCCCGGCCGATCCCCAGCGGGTCCAGCAGGCCGATGATCACCACCAGGGTGGTGTCCTTGTAGAGTGAGATAAAGCAGTTCACGAGACCCGGAATGGAGATTTTCAGCGCCTGGGGCAGGGTGATCAGCCAGGTGGTCTTCCAATAGGTCAGCCCCAGCGCGTCGGCGGCCTCAGTCTGTCCGCGCGGGATCGCCTGCAGCCCGCCGCGCAGCACTTCGGCCACGTAGGCCGACGCAAACAGCGTCACCATGATCAGCACCCGGACCAGCAGATTGAAGCTGGCGCCCGGCGGCAGGAAATAATTGAGCATGGTGGAGGCGACAAACAGCAGCGCGATCAGCGGTACGCCGCGCATGAATTCGATAAAGCTGATGCAGATGATGCGGATCGACAGCAGCCGCGATTGCCGTCCCAGCGCAAGCGCAATGCCCAAGGGGAGTGACGCAACGATGCCTGTCACGCCGACGATGAGGGTGAGCAGAAAGCCGCCATAGAGCTGGGTTTCCACGATTTCCAGCCCCAACCCGCCATGGATCAGCCATAGGGCGATCACAGGGTAGGCCAACGAAAAAATCATCAGTTTGCGGCGGTAAGGGGTGCCGTCGAACAGCAGGGGCGCCAGCGCCACGAACATCAGAATAAAGGCAAGGTTGGGCCGCCATCGTTCGGCCGCCGGATAAAATCCGTAGGTGAATTGCTCTACCCGGATTGCGATCACCGCCCAGCAGGCGCCGCTGCCCTGTAGGCGGCATTCGGCGCGCGATCCGGCGTCAACGACAGCGCTCAGGATAAACCAGTCGATGGCGGCGATGACGAATTCAACCAGCAACGCGGCGAATACCAGCGTGAGCACCGTGTTGCCGATTGAGGAAAACAGATTGGCGCGCAGCCATCCCAGCGCACCGGTCGACCCGGGCGGCGGCGGCAGATCGGGATGCTGCCCGGGCGGGTAGGGGCGGGTATCGGTCATCGTTCCACCAGCTTGGCGCGCTGATTGAACCAGTTCATCAGACCCGCGATGACCAGCGATATGGCCAGATAGATCAGCATGACCAGCATCATGGATTCCATTTCCCGCCCGGTCTGGTTCAGGGTGATGCCTCCCAGCGTCGCCACCAGATCCATGTAACCGATGGCGATGGCCAGCGACGAATTCTTGGTGAGGTTAAGATATTGCGACGTCAGCGGCGGGATAATCACACGCAGCGCCTGTGGCAGGACCACCAGGGAGAGCACGCGATTAGGGCGCAGCCCCAGCGATTCCGCGGCTTCGCGCTGGCCTTTATGTACGGCGAGGATACCGCTCCGCACGTTCTCGGCGACGAAGGCGGCGGTGTAGATGCCGAGCGCCCAGGTCAGCGCGACCAGTTCGGGGATCAGCGTCAGGCCGCCCTGGAAGTTGAAGCCGCGTAAGGCCGGAACCTCGAAGGACACCGGCGTGCCGGCGGCGATACAGGCGATAGCCGGCAGCCCGAGAAGAACAGCCGCGCCGATCCACAGCGCCGGAATATACCGTCCGGTGGAATCCTGCACCCGCTTTGCATGGCGGCGGACCAGAATTGTGATCACCATCGCCACGGCAAAGGCCGCGAAAATGACCCAGGAGCCCTCTTCGAATACCGGCTTGGGAATATAAAACCCGCGATTGGACAGAAAGAACGTATCGCCAAGGCCGAGCGCCTGACGCGGGTGCGGGAGGGTATGGATAATGATGCCGTGCCACAGCAGGATGTGGAGCAAGACCGGCACGTTGCGGGTGAACTCCACGAAACAATAGGCCAGTCTGGCCACCAGCCAGTTGGACGACAGCCGCATGGCGCCCAGTGTAAAGCCAAGCAATGTGGCGATCACGATCCCCATGATTGCCACGAGGCCGGTATTGATCAGCCCCACCAGGGCGGCGCGGGCGTGCGTGTCCTGATTATTGTAGTCGATCAGGGTCTGGTTGATGTCGTAATTCGCCGGCAGCTCCCACAGGAAACCGAACCCGAAGCTTTTGTCCAGCGCCGCGAAATTCGTCAGCACATTGCCGACGAGCCAGGCAATGGCGGCAAAGAAACCCAGCACCACCAGGATCTGGATGATCACGCCCCGCGAGCTCTCCTCGCGCCACAAACGTGAAAGCCAGATAGGCTGGCGCGGCGGAAGAGCAGGGCTGGTTGCGGAGTTCATTTTGGAGAGAGTTTAGAGGGGACTTTATCGCGCAGGACTGCGCGTACCCCCCACCTAACCTCCCCCTCAAGGGGGGAGGGACTAAAGCTGAAACTCGTTATACCAATTTTCCCTCCCCCGAATCGGGGGAGGGTTAGGGAGGGGGTGATACGGCTCCCGACTCGAAAAAAGAGTCTCACGGGGCTCGTTCTCAATAATACCCGCTAAAAATCTCACCGGAACGGGGGGGCGTACATCAGCCCGCCGTTTTTCCATTGGGCGTTGACGCCGCGCGCGATCCCGAGTTTGGTGCTCTTGCCGAGATTCCGCTCGAAGATTTCGCCGTAATTGCCGACCTCCGAGATCATCCGCACGGCCCAGTCGGCCGCCAGTCCCAGCGCCTCGCGGCCCTGCAGGTTTTCTTTGCCCAGCAGGCGGTTGATTTCCGGGTTCTTGGTGCCTTTGGCCATCTCTTTAACATTTTTCGAGGTGACGCCCATTTCCTCCGCCGCGATCAGGGCGTTGAGGGTCCAGCGGGCGATATCGGCCCACTGGTCATCGCCCTGGCGCACCACGGGCCCGAGCGGTTCTTTGGAGATGATTTCCGGCAGCACCATATGGGCGGCGGGATTGTTGGTCGCGGACCGCGACGCGGCCAGGCCCGACGCGTCGGTGGTGTAGGTGTCGCAGCGCCCGGCGAGATAGTTGGTGCGGGCCTCCGACATGGTTTCCACCGGCACCGGCTGGTACTTCATGTTGTTGGAACGAAAATAATCGGCGAGGTTAAGTTCGGTTGTTGTTCCGGTCTGGATACAGACCGACGCGCCGCCGAGCTGTTTGGCCGACGTCACGCCGAGCTTCTTGGGAACCATGAAGCCCTGACCGTCATAATAATTGACGCCGATAAAGGTGAGCTGCAGATCCACATCGCGGCTGAAGGTCCAGGTGGTGTTGCGCGACAGCAAATCGATTTCGCGGGAGCGCAGCGCGGTAAAGCGCGTCTTGCCGGTCAGATTGGTGTATTTGACCTTATCCGAACTGCCCAGCACCGCGGCGGCCACCGCGCGGCAGAAATCCACGTCGAACCCGCGCCAGACCCCCTTGTCATCGGGCGCCGCAAATCCCGGCAGTCCGGTATTGATGCCGCAATTCAAATTGCCGCGCTTGCGCACGTCATCCAGCGTCGCCGCATTGGCGAGGCCGGCGGCGAACAATGTTGTGGCAACGATGGCGATGGATTTCATGAATTTCATGTGGAAATCTCCCTCTGATGATCCGTCATCCGGTAAATTTTATGATACCGGTCAAGTGTAACGCAGAAAACCGAGGGGGCTAGGGCAAATGCTGCGATTGATTTTATGCCTGTCCAGCCAACACCGGCTGTCATCCCGGCCCGCGCTGTAGTTCACAACAAACACCGACCGTCACCCCGGACTTGATCCGGGGTCCACGTCTTTTTGTTTTTCACCGTGCCGCCAAAGCAAATAAAAATGAAAAACGTGGATCCCCGATCAAGTCCGGGATGACGATCAAGGATGGGGGCGGGCGCGGCGCGAAACCGGCTTTGCAACGAGCCATCTCTCACCATCGAAACCCGCGATTGATCGTACGCGTGTTGGTTGCGATAGTGTGCCTATGTATGCGGCGAGGGCGGGCTTTGGTTAAAATTGAAAATCGCGATCAGTTGAGCGAGTGGTTTCAAGGCAAAAACCGTGAGACCGTTGTCGCAATCGGTGCATGTGCTGCGCTACGCGCTCCCCTCTGTGCCAATGATGATGAGACATCTTCTCCCCCGGAGTTTAAGCTTGAGGGCGTAGGAACAT
>JAQBTY010000389.1 GCA_027624735.1 Pseudomonadota bacterium
GATGGCGATGCGATGGGTATAGCGTGAGAGATAGGCGAGCACGGCCTCGGGGCCGCCGAACGGTCTCTTGTCTGTCCCTGCCAGGGAGGCCATGACATGAATCGATTACGACACGCCCTCTGCCTGTCCTTCGTCGCGCTCGTTTTATCCCGCGGCGCTCATGCGAGGGATAAGTGGGCGGATCAAGTGCATGACTGAAGACGAATACATGCTGGTAAGAAACTTACAGCTGATGACGGATGCCCGCTTGCTGCTGGAACAATGTGTGCCAACCTTATCGGACGTTATCAAAACGATGGATGTGGAGATTCTAGGATTGCAGAAAAAGGCCTCCAATGCGCTGGTCTCGGAATAGCCATCCCGGTTTGGTCGTGCATGGTGAACCCCCTTC
Organism: Pseudomonadota bacterium; assembly: GCA_027624735.1. Classification (GTDB taxonomy): domain Bacteria; phylum Pseudomonadota; class Alphaproteobacteria; order MPNO01; family UBA2964; genus JAQBTY01. Next base: position 392 of record JAQBTY010000389.1, read on the forward strand.
GCATGCAGAGCGCTAATTCCTGATCGATATTCCCATATTTAAGCTGAATACAACGCCCAAATCAGACTTTTTGCTTACATAGTGCTTACATGGGAACAGAACTCGTGCCCGTTTTATATAGTAAGTCATTGAAAAAATTGGGGCGAGTGACCGGAATTGAACCGGCGACCTCCTGAGTCACAGTCAGGCGCTCTAACCAACTGAGCTACACCCGCCATATTGTTTCACGGCGGGCTGACGCCGCACGGAAACAAGGGGCTTTGTTTAGACGCGCCTTGGGGGAGCGTCAACTACGGAAATGCGCCCTCAGCCGATCCAGCGCCTTGCTCAGTGAGGCCTCCTCCTTACAGAAACAGAAGCGCGCGAAATATTTGACCTCGCCGCTCTGGTAAAATGCGCTGACCGGCACCGCCGCGACGCCGGCTTCGGTCGTGATGTGACGGCAGAATTCTACATCGTCGCCGTTGAATCCAAGGGGCCGGAAATCGGTGGTAATGAAATAGGTCCCGTCGCACGGCAGCACCTCAAAGCCGAGATCCCTGAGGCCGTCGCCCAAATAATCACGTAGATACTGAAGATCGCCGGCCAAATTATTGAAATAGCTATCGTCTTTAGCGAGACCGTAAGCCACAGCGGCCTGTAAATTGGGCGGCGTGGTGAAGGTCAGAAACTGATGGGCGCGGGCGATGGGCGTCAGCAGATGGGACGGCGCGGTGATATAGCCCACCTTCCAGCCGGTAAGCGAAAATGTCTTGCCGGCCGACCCGATGCGGACGCAGCGATCCCGCATGGCTGGCAACGTCATCAGCGGCACATGGGGAAGGCCATCGAAGATCAGGTGCTCATAGACTTCGTCACAGACGGCGAGGGCATCGTGCTTTTGCAGCAATCCGGCGATGATCTCAAGTTCGTCGCGCCTGAAAATTTTGGCGCACGGGTTCATGGGAGTATTGAGCAGGATCAGTTTGGTTCTGTCGGAGAACGCATCGGCCAGAGCCTGCACGGGCAGCGCCCAGTCGGGCGGCTCCAGACGAACCAGCTTGGCAACCCCACCGGCGCGCTGGACAATCGGCAGATAAGAATCATAAAGCGGTTCGATCAGCACCACCTCGTCACCCGGTTCGATGAGGCCGAACAGACAGGCGGCGAGCGCTTCGGTGGCGCCTGAGGTTACCATCACCTCGGTCCGCCACTCCACGTCGAGGCCGTAAAATCGCTTGTTGTTGTGCGCGACCGCTTCACGCAGAACCGGCATGCCCATCATCGAGGGGTACTGGTTTAGGCCGTGCTCGAGATAATCCGTCGCGGCGGCAACCACATCGGGAGGGCCGTTCCCATCGGGAAATCCCTGGCCGAGATTGACGGCGTCATGTTCCTGCGCCAGCCGCGACATAACTTCGAAGATGGTCGTCCCATAGGACGACAGGATCGCGTTTCCAGACTTCACCCGCTTGGGGCCTCCCACGCCCGACTTGCTGAAGATCCACAATAATGCCTCTCATGCTCTGTAGCACAAGGCGCTCCCCTGACGAAAGGCGGGGCGGCACCAGACAGAGGGGGGCAACCAGTTTTGATTAAAAAATAAGCAGCTCGCCTATTTTTTAATCACATCCGGACGGAGAAAATATTCCGATCACCGCTCTTCTTTTCCTATTTTCAATGGGTTATATGGATGCGGCGAGTTGGCATACAAATTGCTAATAAAAGGCAAGGCCATCGCGTTGGAGTTGGCCGCAGGCTAGGGAAAATCGCATGAAGAAGATCGAGACAATTATCAAGCCGTTCAAGCTCGATGAAGTTAAAGAGGCGCTGCATGAAGTTGGCGTCAAGGGATTGACGGTTATCGAGGCCAAGGGGTTTGGCCGCCAAAAAGGTCACACGGAACTTTATCGCGGCGCTGAATATGTCGTCGACTTTCTGCCCAAAGTTAAGATCGAAGTTGTCGTTGAAGATGACATGCTCGAACGGGCGGTCGAGGCGATCCTGCAAGCCGCCCATACCGGTCGCATCGGCGACGGTAAAATCTTCGTCTCGACCATCGAAGAGGCAATTCGGATCCGCACGGGAGAAAAAGGCGCAGAGGCGATCTAACGATCCTTGTCAGCGTTGATGTCCTTGGATTATGTCCTGGGGCTGCATCCCCGGGCTGGCCGATCCGGATATTGGCAAACTTGAAACCCATTTTTGAAAACCACCGAAACCATAAATTAGGACCAGGTAGATGAGCGATTCACAAAAAGTCTTGGACATGATCAAGGAGCACGACGTCCAGTATGTCGACCTCCGTTTCACCGACCCGCGCGGCAAATGGCAACACACCGCCCAGCACGTCTCGACAGTCAATGACGATTTTTTCGAGAACGGCATCATGTTCGATGGTTCCTCCATCGCCGGCTGGAAGGCGATCAACGAATCCGACATGACATTGATGCCCGATTGCGACACGGCGGTCATGGATCCGTTTACCGCCCAGCCGCAGTTGATCCTGTTCTGCGACATTCATGAGCCCTTGACCGGCCTGCCTTACAACCGCGACCCACGTTCGGTGGCCAAGAAGGCGCTCGCCTACATGGATTCCGCCGGCATTGGCGACACCGCCTATTTCGGTCCGGAAGCCGAGTTCTTCGTGTTCGATGACGTCCGGTTTGAAAACAGCATGAACCGTACGTTCTATGAAATTGACAGTGAAGAAGGCCCGTATAATTCAGGCCAGATGATGGATGGCGGCAATATTGGTCATCGCCCCGGCATCAAGGGCGGCTACTTCCCCGTCGCGCCGGTCGATTCCGGCACCGACTTTCGGGCCGAAATGGTGACCCTGATGATCCAGATGGGTCTCGACATGGAAAAGCATCACCATGAAGTCGCCCCCAGCCAGCATGAGCTCGGCCTGAAATTCAATACCCTGATCGGCTCCGCCGACGCCATGCAGATCTACAAATATGTCGTTCACATGGTCGCCCATCAGTACGGCAAGACGGCAACCTTCATGCCCAAACCGGTGGCCGGTGACAACGGATCGGGTATGCACGTCCATCAGTCGATCTGGAAAGACGGCAAACCGATGTTCGCCGGATCGGGTTACGCCGATCTTTCGGAAACGGCGCTTTATTACATCGGCGGGATTATCAAGCATGCCCGCGCGATAAATGCCTTCTCCAACGCGTCGACCAATAGCTACAAGCGCCTGGTCCCGGGCTTCGAGGCACCGGTCCTGCTCGCTTATTCGGCGCGTAACCGGTCGGCTTCCTGCCGTATCCCATTCTCCGAAAGCCCGAACGGCAAGCGGGTCGAAATCCGCTTCCCCGATGCGACGGCCAATCCGTATCTTGCCTTCACCGCGATGCTGATGGCCGGGCTCGACGGCATCCAGAACAAGATCCACCCGGGCGATCCGATGGACAAGGATCTCTATGACCTGCCGCCCGAAGAGCTTGCCGACGTGCCGACGGTCTGTGGATCGCTGCGCCAGGCACTGGAATGCCTCGATAAAGATCGTGACTTCCTCAAGAAGGGCGATGTGATGAGCGATGACATGATCAACGGCTATATGGGTCTCAAGGAAGAAGAGATCCTGACCTTCGAGCAGGCGCCCCATCCAATCGAATTCCAGATGTATTACAGCGCTTAACCGACGGCGTTTTACGATCTCACATGCCCCC
>JAQBTY010000016.1 GCA_027624735.1 Pseudomonadota bacterium
AAAGGCGACGATCTGGCGCGACAATTCCTTGTCGGCATTGGGGACCTTCACGGCGAGGATTTCAAGTTCGCGGGTGGAATCCGGATAATCGACCCAATAATAAAAACAGCGGCGCTTGATCGCGTCGTGGATTTCGCGGGTGCGGTTGGAGGTGACAATCACTAACGGCGGTTTATCGGCCTTGATGGTGCCGATTTCCGGAATGGTAACCTGAAAATCCGAGAGCACCTCAAGAAGGAAGGCTTCAAACGGTTCATCGGTTCGGTCCAGCTCGTCGATCAGAAGAACCGGCGGCATACCGGAGAGGTCCGCCTCCAGCGCCTGGAGCAGGGGCCGCTTGATCAGGAACTCCTCGGAGAAGATATCCTTTTCGATCTGCTCGCGATCGCGGTCCCCGGCGGCTTCGGAGATACGGATATCGATCATCTGGCGGCTGTAGTTCCACTCATAGACCGCCGACGACACATCCAGACCTTCGTAGCATTGCAGCCGGATCAACCGGCGGCCGAGCATTTCCGATAGAACCTTGGCGATTTCGGTCTTGCCGACACCGGCTTCGCCTTCAAGGAACAGGGGGCGCCCCAGCTTGAGGGCGAGGTATAGAGCCGTTGCAAGGGAACGATCGGCGACATAGCGGCCTTTGGAGAGCATCTCCTGCGTCGCTTCGATTGACTCGGGTAATTGCACGCTCATGTCACTGGTCTCATTTAGAGGGTCTCAATCAAGGTTCCTGGTCAGGGCAGGGATCGGAATGGCCCCATTACGAAATCCGGGGGGCCGGTAATTCGGCCACCCCGTCTTTCAATCGCTACAGACTGCACAGACTGCCGCGTGATCAGCTGTCACGCGCGACTATTAGCCGTTCGCTTCGGCAACAGCCCGCTTAGCCATTATGGTGACAAGATGCGCGCGGTATTCGGAGCTCGCATGGATATCACTGTTAAGATCGCCATCTGGAATTTTGATTTCGGCGACTGCTTCGGGCGCGAAATTAACGCCCAGCGCTTCTTCCATTGCCTTGACCCGGAAGGCGCAGGCGCCAGCGCCGGTTACTCCAACGCGGACATCCGATCCCTTTTGGGAGACCATGACGCCAACGATGCAGTAACGCGAGGCGGGATTGGGGAATTTCATGTAACCCGCCTTGTCCGGGATCGGGAAGACCACCTTGGTGATCATCTCACCCTCTTCCAGCGCGGTCTCGAACAGATCGAGAAAGAAATCGTCCGCCGCGATGGTCCGCCGATCGGTGTGGATGGTGGCGCCGAGCCCGACCACGGAAGCGGGGTAATCCGCCGCTGGGTCGCTGTTGGCGATCGATCCGCCGATCGTGCCGCGGTTCCGCACCATCGGATCGCCGATACCGCCCGCCAGCTTGGCAAGGGCGGGAATAGCCTTCCTTACTTCCGGGCTTGCCGCCACGGCGGCGTGGCGGGTCATGGCCTTGATGGTGACGCTGTCGCTGGTGACTTCGATTCCGGCAAGATCGGATATGCCTGCCAGGTCGACAACGTCGGACGGACGGGCAAGGCGCATTTTGAGCGTCGGCAGCAATGTCATTCCGCCGGACATAAACTTGCCTTCCTCGGCCTCCGACTGGAGTTTCTTTGCCTCATCGATTGAGGAAGCCTTATGATAATTGAATTCATACATGATCTGTTGTCTCCACCTACGCCATCCGGCCCTTTGAGTTTCTTATGGCTTGCCACACATTATGTGCGGTTGCAGGCATATCGATATGGGAAATACCTCTCGTTGACAAGGCATTCACCACAGCATTCATCACCGCGGCCCCCGCGCCGATTGTTCCCGCTTCGCCGCACCCTTTTACCCCGAGCGGATTGTGCGGGCAGAGGGTTTCCTGCGTCGCGGTATCGTAACTCGGAACATTATCCGCACGAGGCATAGAATAGTCGTTATACGATCCCGTCAAGAGCTGCCCGGTCGCTTTGTCGTAAACACAGTTTTCCAGTAAAGCCTGACCAATTCCATGGGCTATGCCGCCATGGACCTGACCCTCAACGATCATCGGGTTAATGATGCGGCCAAAATCGTCGACCGCCGTGAATTTGATGATGTCGACAGTGCCGGTTTCCTCATCGATTTCCAGTTCGCAGACTTGGGCGCCAAAGGGAAAAGTGAAGTTGGCGGGGTCATAGAACGCGGATTCGTCCAGCCCGGGTTCCAGCTCCTCCAGCGGATAATTGTGCGGCACGTAGGCCGCCATGGCGACCTCGGCGATGCCGATTTCCTTGTCGGTGCCGGCGACGGTGAATTTGCCGGCGGCGAATTCAATATCGCTTTCCGACGCCTCCAGTATGTGAGACGCGATTTTCTTTCCCTTGGCGATAATCTTGTCCATCGCCTTGGCCAGAGCCGAACCGCCAACCGCCAGCGACCGCGAACCATAGGTTCCCATGCCGAAGGGAATACGATCGGTGTCGCCATGGATAACGTCCACATTATCGACCGGGACGCCAAGCCGGTCGCTGACGATCTGCGCGAACGTTGTCTCGTGTCCCTGGCCTTGCGACTGACTGCCGGTGAATACCGTGACCGTGCCTGTGGGATGAAATCTGACCTGGCCCGATTCATACAACCCCGCCCGGGCGCCCAGCGCCCCGGCAATGGCTGACGGCGCGGCGCCACAGGCTTCAATATAGGCCGCGAGGCCTATCCCGCGCAGCTTGCCGCGCGTCGCGGATTCCACGCGCCGGCCGTCGAACCCGGCATAGTCCGAAGCCGACAGAGAGCTTTCGAGCGCCTGTTGGTAGTTGCCGGAATCGTATGTCAACGCCACCGGTGTCTGGTAGGGGAAGGCATCCGCGGCAATGAAGTTACGCCGGCGAAGTTCGGCGGGGTCCACACCGATTTCCGCGGCGGCCTGATCGACAAGGCGCTCGATCAGATAGGTCGCTTCAGGACGCCCGGCGCCGCGCAGCGCGTCGACCGGTACGGTATGGCTGAAGACCGCCTTCACGGTGCAATGGATCGCAGGCGTCGCGTACTGTCCGGCCAGCAGCGTCGCATAAAGATACGTCGGCACCAGCGGTGCGAAGCTGGACAGATAGGCGCCAAGATTGGCTGTCGTCCGCACACGGAGCCCAAGAAAGGCGCCGTTCTTGTCCATGGCGAGCTCGGCGCGCGAAACATGATCGCGCCCTTGCGCATCCGATACGAAGCTTTCGGATCGTTCGGCTGTCCACTTTACCGGCCGTCCCACTTTTTTGGACGCCCATGTCACCAGCGCTTCTTCCGCGTAATGGAATATCTTGGAGCCAAACCCGCCGCCGACATCGGGCGAGACGACGCGCAGCTTGTGTTCCGGAATGTTCAGCACGAACGCGCCCATCAGCAGGCGGATGACGTGGGGCGCCTGGCTCGACGTGTAAAGCGTGTAGCGATCGCCTCCGGCATCGTAATCGCCGACGGCGGTGCGGGGTTCCATGGCGTTTGTCACCATGCGGGTGTTCACGAGATCGAGAGTCGTAAGGTGCGCCGCGGTCGCGAAGGCGGCATCGGTCGAGTTGGCGTCGCCGATTTCCCAGTCGAAACAGGTGTTGTTCGGTGCCTCTTCATGGACTTGAGGCGCGCCCTTAACGGCGGTGGCGGCGGTATCGGTCACGGCGGGCAGGATTTCGTACGTGACATCCATAAAATCAGCGGCGTCGCGCGCCGCTTCTCTGGTTTCCGCGATGACAAGGGCTACCGGGTCGCCGACATGGCGAACGCGGTCAGCCTGCAGAAGAGCATGCGGCGGCTCGGCCATGGGTGAGCCATCTGTCTGCGTGATGCCCCAACCGCACGGCAGCGATCCGATACCATCCGCCAGGATGTCCGCGCCGGTGAAGACAGCGATCACGTTTGGCGCCGATTGCGCGGCGGCGGCATCGACGGATTGGATTTTGGCGTGGGCGTGAGGGGAACGCACCAGTACCGCGAAGCACTGGTTTGGCCGATTGATGTCATCGGTATAGTTGCCGGCACCGGTCAGAAAGCGGAAATCTTCCTTCCGCAGAACGCGTTCACCGATGCCGCCATCCGCCATGACTTTAAGCCTTGTTCATTACCTCGGACGCCGCCAGAACCGCTTTGACGATGTTGTGATAGCCCGTGCAACGGCAGATGTTGCCGTCCAGTTCGTGACGCACTGTCTTCTCGTCAAGGGTTTCACCCTTATGGCGATCGACTATACCGATCGCGCTCATTACCATGCCCGGGGTGCAGAAGCCGCACTGCAGGGCGTGGTTTTCGCGGAAAGCCGCCTGCATGGGATGAAGTTCACCATCCTTGGCAAGACCTTCGATGGTGGTCACCTTGCATCCATCGGCCTGTTTGGCGAGCATGGCGCAGGATTTCACGGGGATGCCATCGAGATGAACCGTGCAACAGCCGCACTGCGACGTGTCGCACCCAACGTGCGTACCGGTAAGCCGCAGATGCTCCCTGATAAACTGCACCAGCAAGGTGCGATCCTCGGTCTCGCCCGTGACAGGCTTGCCGTTAATTGTCATTGAGAACTTAACCGTCATCTAATTCTTCCTCGACCGGAGGAGGCAGGTCATCCCGCCTCAAATTGCCAACAAATCGCTAAACGTCTATCGCCGATATTCCTACAGGCAAGTATCACCCAGATTACGCGTGGGTCAACCCGGCAACCCCATAGAATTTTGACTGTTTCTCCTCAGTTCGATGAGAAAATTAGCAGACCTATGGCCACTACCGCAATCAGTCCGGCGATCCAGACCTTCGGGCTGATGCCGCCAGAGGGTTCTTGCGGCTCCGCAGGCGCTGTCGGAGCCGCCTCGGGTTTCGCCGGCGCCGCTTCAGCCCCCGCGCCGACCTGTTCGGCGAATTTGCCAAAAAACTCGTTTGCCATTTTTTTCGCGGTTGAATCGATCAGGCGGGATCCGATCTGGGCCAGCTTGCCGCCAACCTGGGCGGTTGCCTTGTATCGAAGAATTGTCACGCCGCCGTCTTCCTCTAGCGCCACCTCCGCACCGCCCTTCGCGAAGCCGGCAACGCCGCCCTGGCCTTCGCCGGTGATCTTGTAGCTCACTGGCGGGTTGATATCGGAAAGCGTTACCTTGCCGGTGAACTTGGCGGAAACGGGTCCCACCTTGGCGGAGACCTTGGCGGTCAGTTCGGTCTCCGATGTCTTGATAAGCTCCTGGCAGCCCGGAATGCTCGCCTTGAGAATCTCCGGGTCATTCAGTGCTTCCCATACTTTTTCCCGGGGGGCGGCGATACGATATTCACCGGTCATGTCCATACAGGTAGTCTCCCTAGTCTCGAAATCTGTTGGGTATTGGGCCAAATGGCTCCAAAGGAATTACGCAGAAATTAGTCCTTTGCGACCCCGGGGACAACCCCGTGCGGCGCCTCGGCGTTGCTTAACCAGTCTTTGACGAAGATTGAGGATAAGTAAGGCCTGTTTCAGGGAATAATTGATGCGTCCGGCCGCTCCAACCAGTTTTGATATCGCGATTTGGTTTCTCGACCGCGCCCGCGCGGACGATACCTATCTTCAGCCCCGTAAGCTCCAGTGCCTGTTGTTTCTCGCGCAGGCACACTTTGCGGCGGGCCATGAGGGCTGGCCGCTCATGCCGGCATTCTTTGTCGTCGACGATTCCGGTCCGTTGGATCCTAACGTTTACCGGGCATTGCAGAATGGCCGTCCGATTATGGAAGAAACTCCGCTTGCTCCGGAGACCCTGAAATTCCTCGAGGCGATCTGGAATCGCTATAAATACTCCGATGCCTTGCGTCTCGATCAGTTGATCGGCAGACGGGGCATCGATGAAGTGGCCGTCTGCAATCGGGACCAGTCGGAGGTTACGCTGACTGCCATGCAGCGTATGTTCGGCGCGGGAAGCAGCCAGAAAAATAAAAGCAGAATTGTCGGGCCGACTTTGGCGGAAACCGCGACGGGCCGTAAAGTGACTATCACAAAGTGGTCTCCGGCCCGCAAAAAAACCGCAGGTTAAGGTTAGAACACTATCGGCAGGTGGTCCAATCGCGGCGCAATGCCGCCGTATTTTTCAGGCGGTCTTTGGCGTGTACCGGATGGGGCTGTTCCGAATGGCGTGGAAACAGGCAAGCGGGGCGGCTTTTCGATAGATTTTCGGTAAATTCCGGTCTGACCTTCGCCGCAACAGCCCGATCACCACCAAACCCAGTCCAAAGAAGATAATAGGCTCGGGATGAAGATCCTTTTTCGTTGATCGCGGAGCGAGGGAGCCCAGCGACAATGCCCGTTCCGTAAGCACCACGTTTTCCAGATTGATGATCTGATCGATGACCTTCTGCGTCGCCGAATTAAAATAAGCGGCAGTGCCGGCCCCGGCCCCCGGCCCCGGCATCGAAGAGACCCCATGATTGCGGATATTATCCCTCATGTCCGTCAGTATGGCGTCAACAAGTCCCGAACTCGCCGGCAGGGGCTTGCCATTGACGTTCAGATCCAGCACGTCCAGATCGCGCTCGTCCCATCCCCAGACGGGATTGGTGGGCAACAGAGGACTTTGGCTCCGTTTGAATCTTCTTAGCACGCGGGGGGGCAAGGACGAGTTTGTGAACATTTCCGGCCCGATGAACTTGATCTGGTCGAACACGCCAGCCAGATTGTCCCCCGTGCTCGGTGAATAAAGCAGTGTCTTGAAATCGAGGAAGCCGACCGTCGACAGCACCGTCTCCGCAGAAGCCTTGTCCGAGGCCGATGTGACCGCGGCGACCGAAACATCGCCAATAATTGACAGCACAGCTATTAGGGGTACAGCGACAAACGGCCGCATAAAGTTCTTCATGGCGTCATCCTAAACTCATAACGCCACCTACTACGCGCAGCGTTCACGCCAACCCAATTGTTAATCATACTGATTTTTGGCGGTTTGTCACGAGTTTGCACGGTTTTTTAGGTCGGGGAATCGTTTTTTTTGCACTGGAACGCCCCGGGGCTCTCGGTCATACTGCTTTCCCGTACGGGTTATCGGCGCGCGAGACGCGCCATATAGGAGGGAGGGCATGGCAGAACGCGTCGTCTATCTGAACGGCAATTTTGTACCCGAGAGCAAGGCGTCTATCTCCATCTTCGATCGTGGATTTACCTCGGGCGACGGTATTTACGAAGCAACCAGAACATTCCGCCACAAGCTGTTTCGCCTAACGGACCATATCGACCGGCTATACAACTCGCTCAACTATTGCCGGATCGACATCGCGCTTTCGCCCGCCGAGATGGAAAGCGTGTGCACGGAACTGGTCGAACGCAATCTGGCCCTGATCGACCAGGATGACGACTATTCCCTTTGGCATGTGATTACACGGGGTGTCCGGACACCGGGAACGACCAATATGGTGGGACCGACGGTGGCGATCTTTGTCCAGCCGGTCGATTTCGCCCGGTATGCCGCCGCCTATCTTGAGGGTATGGCGCTGGTTACGCCGGCGACACGGCGCATTCCGCCCCAGTGCCTCGATCCCAAAGCCAAGATCACCAACAAGATGAACCACAATCAGGCTCTTTTCGAAGCCCAGCAGGTGGACCCGGCGGCTATCCCGTTGATGCTCGATATGGACGGCAATCTGTGCGAGACCGACACGACCAACGTATTCTTTGTCTCCAAAGGCAAGCTTTGCACGCCGACCGCGCGGACGGTGTTGGGCGGGATCACCCGCCAGGTGGTTTTCGAACTGGCGGCGAAGCTCGGCATCGAGGCGGTGGAAGGCAATTTCACCCCATTCGATATGTATAATGCCGACGAGGCGTTCCTGAGTGGTACCAGCGGGTCGATTACCCCGGTGAAGGCGCTAAATGGGAAATCGGTTGGATCGGAGCTGCCGGGCCCTGTAACCCTCCGGTTGATCCGGGCGTGGAACGAATTGCTTGGCTATGACTACGTCGCCCAGGCGATCCGCCATCTCGGCGACAACGAATCCAAGGACCTCATGGCTGTCTGGGAAAAACGCATGAGGACGCTTGCGCCTTAATGGCCCAGAATCATGCGCTTTTTACAATATGTTGATTTTCTCGCAGTTCCATAAAATGAAATACAAATTTCAATAAAAGTAAAATCCGAAATTTTAATTATATTGCTTTGGATAATATTCAGAATATTTAAGGATACTTTACTGTCGGGACACTTTAGTCCGTCTGGGTATTGGTTCGGGTAACCGTTGAGAGCCTATCTTCCAGGCAGCGTTGTCGCAGAGGAATAAATCGGCGGCAACGTTACTCCCCGACGATGAAGTTGCGTCACTTGGCGCAATCGGGAACCCACCTGAGACCTGATCGAAAATGGTCGAAGAAAATAAATTTACCGGCAGCGACGGCGAGGGCAACGACGGGATATCCGGCGGGTCCAACAGCGATACTATCGTCCTTGCCGAGAATTTCGGAGACGACGTCGTCCGTGACTTCTCCATGGGGGACGGCGACAAGATCGATATGCCCGGCACCGCATTCAGCGATCTCGACACTTTGATGGCGAGCGCCGCCGAGGGCGGCGAAAATTTCATTTTTGAAACGGAAGACGGCGTCGCGGCGGACAATGTCATGGCGCTGGATCTCACGTCGCTGATACCGGAAGGTGCCGACCCCGGAACGCATGAAGTTGTCGTTTCCGGCCTGCCAGTTGGCGCCACATTGTCGTCGGGCGACGAAGATATGGACCGCAACTGGACGATGACCATAGCGCAGGTTATCGGCCTTACAATTGCTATTCCTACAAGCGCCTCCGCCGCGGCGCAAATCGCTGGTCTTTCTGTCGAGGTGATCGATACCACGACGAACGAGGTCGTGCAGACCGCCACCTTCGATGCGGATTCATTCGACGAGGCCAACCACACAATTTCACTGATCCGGCAGGGGTCCCCTGAACTAAGCCAAGCCATCGCCGCGACCGGAAACTTTGGCGGAAATGGTGGCGTTGGCGATGGCGGCAACATTCCAGGCGCTGCCGCCGGCGACGAACCCACGCCCAGTGATGCCCTGGCAGAAACGCTGCCAGCCGCCGGCATTGGCGGCGGAGGGGCCGGAATCGTCGCGGCCCTGGAACAGGCGGCGCCCGACCCGACATTGCTCACCGATGAAATCGAGGCTGAGGAGACCGTCCCGGAACAGGCGCCGGAGGACGTGCCGGAGGAGGAGCCGGAAGCGGCAACGACTCTGCCGGCCAATTCAGGGGGCGGCAGGGACGTCGGCCAACAGGAGAGCCCGCCTGCGAACCAGGCGCCGACCGATCTCTCGCTCTCCGCCGACACGGTGGCGGAGAATGCCGCCAATGGCACGATGGTGGGGATCGCCGCGCCGACCGACCCCGATGCCGGTGACAGTTTCACCTATACCCTGGTACCCTGGCCGATAATGCCGGCGGCCGCTTCGCCATCGACGGCAGCACCGGGGTGATCACCGTCGCCGACGGCTCGCTGCTCAATTTCGAAGCCGCCAACAGCCACAATGTCACGGTGCGGGTAACCGATGCCGGCGGCAATACCTACGACGAGGTCATGAGCCTCAACCTCACCGACGTGAACGAAGCCCCGACCGATCTGACCCTGAGCGCCGACATTGTGGCGGAAAACGCCGCCAATGGCACCATCGTGGGGACCGCGTCGTCGGCCGACCCGGACGCCGGCGAGACCTTCACCTACGCGCTGACCGACAATGCCGGCGGCCGGTTCGCCATCGACGGCGGCACCGGGGTGATTACCGTCGCCGACGGCACGCTGCTCAATTTTGAAGCCGCCAACAGCCATAATGTCACGGTGCGGGTAACCGATGCCGCCGGCAATACCTACGACGAGGTCATGAGCCTCAACCTCACCGACGTGAACGAAGCCCCGACCGATCTGACCCTCTCCGCCAATAGCGTCAATGAACACGTCGTGAATGGCGCCGTCGTAGGAATTGTCACGCCAGCGGATCCGGATTCAGGAGACACTTTCACCTATTCGCTGTCCGATGATGCCGGCGGGCGCTTCATGATCAATGGCGAAACCGGTGAGATCATGGTCCGCGACGGCTCCCTCTTGGATTTTGGCGATGCAACCAGTCACGGTGTTACGGTCCGGGTCACGGATTCAGGCGGCCTCACCTATGACGAGGTGATGACCCTCGACGTCTCCAATATTCACGGTGAAATTGAGGGTACCGCATGGAATAATTCTTTCGATGGGACGGACGGGACAAATGTGATCGACGCCGGCGCCGGCGATGACCAGATTAGCGCCAAAAAGGGAGACGACACCGTCCATGGCGGCGCCGGGGACGATCAACTATACGGCGACGAAGAAAACGACATTGTGATGGGCGGAACCGGTGCTGACCAAATCGACGGCGGCACAGGCGATGATATCCTCGAGGGCGGCGCCGGCGCCGATACCCTCTATGGTAACGACGACATCGATACCGCGACCTACATCACGTCCGGCAGCGGCGTCAACGTCAACCTCGGCACCGGGCTAGGGTCGGGCGGCGACGCCCAGGGCGACACCCTGTCCAGCATTGAAAACCTGACCGGGTCGCTTCATAACGACACGCTGACCGGCGATTCAGGCAATAACGTGCTGACCGGTCTGGCGGGCGACGACACGCTCACCGGCGGGGGCGGCAGCGACACCTTCGTATTCGGCGCCGGCGGCGGCAGCGATATTGTTCATGGCGGCGCCGGCGCCGGCTGGACCGACGCGATCATGCTGCAGGATAGTGATGGCTCCGCGGTGGAGGGAGGCTGGACGGTCACGCTGACCAGCGGCTCCCAGATCAGTGATGATGGAAGTTCAATCACGTTGTCCGAGGATTCTGCCGGTCTCATCACCCTGAACGATGGCAGCGAGATAATCTTCGATGGGATTGAGAATATTATGTACTAATTATTGACCGCACTGTAACAGGCATCGTCGTTGAAGTCATAAGGTGACCAAGTGCGAGCTGTATCGATGGCCCAAATCAGACGAAATAGAAGATCATGTAAAGCGCGAGAAGAACCGCGACCCAGAGCACGGTGGAGCCGGTGGGCAGCGAACGAGCCAGCGCGCCCTCAGGGCCATGGTGGCGAAACACGCCCTCGATAAATCGTTCGATCCGGCGGATAAACACCGACCGGACGTAACGGTCGGCAGGAACATAAATTCTGGAGATCGCATGGATGGCGGCGGGCAGCAAACGTCTGTAGGTCCAGTCAAAATCCAGGTTGGTGGATTTGCGATTAGCGGGATAACGCCCCGTACGTATGAGGAGTCCTGCGGCCAGGGCCGACAAAAACACTAATTGAAACTTGGTAACCACATGGGTCAATGTGTAGGGCTGGTAATTCACCTGATAAGGTAGAATATCGTACAGTAATGACGGGAAAACGCCCAAGGCGACACATAGGAACGCTATTATTCCCATCGCCATCAGCATATTCACGGGCGCTTCCTCTGGCCTCTTGCCGGAATCCTTCTGAAAAAAGGCTGCGTAGGGAACTCTGATACCTGAACTGTAAATGGCGCCGACCGACGCGAAGAGCAACACTATCCAGATTACCCAATGGGTATTCTGCGCTGCCGCCGAGATGATAAGGGATTTTGAGATGAAACCGCTTAACAGGGGGACAGCGGAAATGGATGCAGCGCCGACAATGTAGAACCCCGTGGTCCACGGCATGGTTCTATGAAGCCCGCCCAGTTCTGAAGCCTTGATCGTCCCTGTGCGGTTAAGCACCGCGCCCATGGCCATTAAGAGCAACGCCGTATAGAGAACGCTCGCAAAGGCGTGTGCCGCCGTCCCGTTGAGGGAGAGCTCCGTGCCAATGCCGACCCCGATGGTCATAATCCCGAGTTGGCTGTTAAGGCAGTAGGCCAAAACGCGCCGCAAATCGTTCTCGATCACCGTGTAAAAAATCGGGAAAGCCGCCATGACGGCGCCGATCCAGATCAGCATTTCGGTCCCAGGAAAGCCGCGGGCCAACGCGTAGATGGCGAGCTTGGTGGTAAAGCAGGACAAGAACACCGTCCCGGTCACCGTGGCCTGAGGGTAGGCATCCTGCATCCAGTTATGCAGCAAGGGGAACGCCGCCTTGATCCCAAAAGCCAGAAAAATAAGTACCGGTCCCAGTCCTTTAAGTTCTATTTTGTCAAAGGCGATGGAGCCGGTGTCATTGATCAGGACAATGACCCCCCCCAGGAGCAGGACGCCGGAGCCGACCTGAAATACCAAGTACCGCATGCCCGCCTTAAAGGCAGCTTCAGTCCTGGTTGCCCAGATCAGGAAGACCGATGCGATAGCTGTGCCTTCCCAATAAACGAACAGCGATATCAGGTCGCCCGCGAAGGCGCCGCCTATGGCGGAACCCGCATAAATCAACCCGGCCACCTGCTGCAGGGTATCGCGAATATGGAAGGCGTAAACAACGCAGACGGCTGCAGCAATATGGAAGACGTAGCCGAATACCAGGCTGAGCCCGTCGACACGAACGGGATTCAGCGTGTAACCAAACAGCGTAAATACAAAATGCTGGCCTTCGGGGATTGTCAGCAGACCCCAAAATCCCACGATCGGCAACGCCAGCATGTAGGCGTTACGCAGGCTGCCCCTGAGTAAGGGGACTAAAAGCGCGCCGAGGATCAGGATCAAGCCAGGCGGAAACTCAATCATCCTCCGCCTCGTCGTAATAATCTTCCCGTCGATTGACGATTATCCGCAAAATCTTCGCACCCATAACCAGCGCAACACAACTGGCTAGCCCAAACCAGCCATACATGCCGGGGATCAGGTCCTCCACAGTGTATTTGACATGCTTGTGATAGAAGAAATCAATGATAACACTGATCGCGCAGAGCCCGATCAACGCATACCAGATTTTGTCGACATTTTTTTTGTCTTCGAGCCAATAGGTTTTTTTCGCCGGCGTTTTCTGCTTTGCCATAATTTCCTTCGCTTCAGCCCTTTAGTCCCGCGATTGGCGCAAGCAACTGGAATATCTTGTCCGCATAAAAGAACAACGCAATACATCCTGCGCTGGTGATAGCCATGGCGAACAGACAGAAGGGAGGGGCTTCCCGAACGTTACGAAAGCGCACCCCGTGCCAAGGGTTGTGTGCCCGATCATCATGATGCTTGTCTTGATGCTCGTCCGTTTCCGGATTGGCCTTAACAAAAAAACCACGGGCTACTACCGGCATGAGATAGGCGATGTTGAGCAACGAGCTTGCCATGAAAACAAAAATAAAGATGACATGTTTGGCGTCCGCCGCGGCCAGCATGAGATACCATTTACTCCATGATCCGCCCATGGGCGGTACGCCGATTACGCTTAACGAGCCGATCAGGAAGGCCGCGAAGGTCAGCGGCATGACCCGCCCTAGACCGTCCATCTGGGAAATCTCTGTCTTGTGGCTGGCCACCATGATTGCGCCGGCGCAAAAGAACAGCGTGATTTTCCCGACCGCGTGCATGGCGATATGCATGCCGCTGCCAATAACGCCGAAGCTGCTTGCTAGGGCCACTCCGAGAATAATGTACGACAATTGGCTGACGGTGGAATAGGCCAGCCGCGCCTTGAGATTGTCTTTCGTGAGTGCGACGCAAGACGCGGCAAGGACGGTGAATCCCGCGATATACATGAGCCAGTCGTCGTGCCCGATGCCCGCCAGCGTATCGATGCCGAAAATGTAGACGATCACCTTGACCACGGTAAATACGCCTGCCTTTACCACCGCGACGGCATGCAGCAGGGCGCTGACCGGTGTCGGAGCGACCATGGCGGCGGGGAGCCATCGATGCATCGGCATCAGGGCAGCCTTGCCGGTGCCATACATGTAAAGAAATAGCAGCAGGCTGAGTACAGGGCCTTCGGCCTTGTCGCCCAAAATGCCGCCGGGTTTGAAATCAAGGGTACCGGCGAGCGACCAGGTCCAGAGAATAGCGAGCAACAGAAAGCCGATCGACGTACCTATCAGGATACCCAGATAGGTCCTGCCTGCCTTTACTGCTTCCGGCGTTTCCGTATGAACGACCAACGGGTACGTGGATAGAGTCAGAATTTCATAAAAAATGAACAGGGTGAGCATATTGCCGGAAAAGCAAATGCCCATGGTACTGGAAATCGCCACCGCGAAACAGGCATAGAACCGCGTCTGTTTGTGTTCCTGGTGAGCGCGCATATAGCCGATCGAATAGAACGACGTTACCAGCCACAAGCCCGATGCGACCAGCGCGAAAAGCATACCCAACGGTTCCGCTTCAAAGGCGATGGGGAGCCCGGGTAGTATCTCGAAGGCGACAAAGCCCGGTCGTCCGCCGGCATAAACGGCTGGCAGGATGGTCATAACAAGCAATATCAAGCTGGCCGCCGTGACCAGTGTGATGGCTTCGCGAATGTTCGGATAACGGTCCTGCAGGATGATCAAAAAAGCGCCGAAAACGGGCAGTCCGATGGAAAAGGCGATGGCTGTCGAGGGCGTCATCCGGCGCCTCCGATCAGGACCGCGGCTGCCCGTTGCGCGACGCCGACCGTCAAATCCGTATTTATGCCGAAATAGACGCTTGCGCCAATTAGGATCCAGGTCGGCACAAGCATCGTCGCCGGCGCTTCGTCGATATCTTCGGCACCCTCCGGCGGCGGCCGGAAATAACAGACTTCAGCAACTCGCCAGACATAAATGACGGCAATCAGCGAACTTAACAGAATGAGCAACCCGACGGGCCACCAGCCCCGTTCAAGCGCGCCCAAAACCAGATACCATTTGCTGACAAAACCGACTGTCAGTGGAACGCCGATCAGGCCCAGCCCCCCTATGATAAAGGCTGCGGTGGTCCATGGCATGCGCTGTCCGATACCGGCGAAGTCTTTCAGCCGAACTGAGCCGATCCGATAGACAATGCACCCAAGCGCGAGGAACATGCCGCCTTTCATGACCGCGTGGTTGAACAAATGGAGGATCGATGACGTGAGCCCGGTAGCGTTGGTGAGGCTTATCCCAAGGACGATGTAGCCGATCTGGGCGACGCTGGAATAGGCCAGCATCCGCTTCAGATTGTTCTGAAATACAGCCACGATGGACCCGGCGAACATGGCAATCACGGCCAGGATCAATAACATCGCATCGATCGGAATGATGCCGATGATTTTGTCTAGATTGAAAATGGAAAACAGGAAGCGCAACAGGACATAGGCGGCCACTTTTGTCGCGGTCGCGGCGAGAAAGGCGCTCACCATTGAGGGGGCGTAGGTATAAGCGTTCGGCAACCACAGGTGTAGCGGGAAAAGCGCGAGTTTCAAGGATATACCGACGACGAGGAAACCAAAGGCCGCCCCCAGTGTCCGGCTCGGCGGCCGTTCGGCTATCCTTGCCGCAAGGTCCACCATGTTCAGCGTGCCGGTCACCGAATACAACAGGCCGATGCCTATGACGATGAAAGTGGCGCCGATAGTACCGATAACCAGATATTGATAGGCGGCCAGCAACGCGCGCCGATCCTTGCCCATGGCGATCAGCACGTAGGAGGAAATTGAGGAAATCTCGAGAAAGACAAACAGGTTGAAGGCATCGCCCGTAATGGTCACGCCAAGAAGACCGCAGAAGCAAAGCATGTAGGCGGTGTAGAAGAGATAAACGCGCGACGTGCCAAATTCGGACCGCACGCTTTCCTTCGCGAACGGCATGATGACCGAGCCGATCGCGGACACGATCAGCAAGACAAACGCATTTGCCGCGTCGATGCGGTATTCGATTCCAAGCGGGGCCGCCCAGCCGCCCAGATCGTAGGTGACCACGCCCTCTACCATGACCTGCTGAAGCAAAAGCCAGCAGAGGTAAAAAGATGTCCACGTGCCTACCAGGGCAACGCCCCATGACCAGCCCCGATAACGCAGCAGCATGCAGGTTGGAGCGCCAATTAACGGGATGACTACAATCAGGGCAGGGATGTGGGCAAACATCAGGAATCCTGATCCTGCCGGTGTATGTCGTCTTCCTCGATCGTGCCATAGGCTTCATTGATCCGGATCACCAGCGCCAACCCGACGGCAAAGGTAGCCACGCCGACAACGATGGCTGTGAGGATCAGGACGTGCGGTAACGGGTTCGAATAAATCGTGTAGCCACTCTCAACGATTGGCGCGGTTCCGCCAGAAACCTTGCCGAAGGTAATATATAAAACGAAAACCGAAGCCTGGAAGATGTTGAGGCCGATCAGTTTCTTGATGAGATTACCGTGTGCCACGACAATGAAAAAACCGGCCATCATCAGGAACGCGACAATCCAGTAGTTATACAGGCCAACAACCATTGGGGACGCCTAGTCCTCTTTCTTGCGGTGACCGGCGAACGTGAAGAACACGCTTACCATTACCGATGCCACCGTTATGCCGACCGCGAGTTCGACCAGGAAAATGCCCCAATGCTGGCCATGCACCGGGTTTTGCGCCATGACCGAATAGTCGAGAAAGTTGCCACCGAGGAATAGGTCGTAAACGCCAACCCCCGCAAACAGCAACACACCGGCCGAGTACCCGAAACGGAGTATGCCGCGCGGCAGGACGTAATCAGCGTGTTCCAGCCCGAATATCAGCGAATAAAGTATGAATCCCGAGGCAAAGATAACACCCGCCTGAAAACCGCCGCCGGGGCCAAAATCGCCATGAAATTGCACGTAGAGGGCGAAAAGAAAGATGAACGGCAGCAACAGTTTGGCAACCACCCGCAGGACGAGATAACTACGCATCGTCGTCATCCTCACGGCGTCGGCGACGCCAGTTGCCGAGCAACAGCAGCACTCCGACACCGGCGGTGAATATCACGGTGGTCTCGCCCAACGTGTCGTAACCGCGATAGCCCGCCAGGATAGAGGTGACCACGTTTGGCATGCCGGTCTTTATGGGCCCTTCTTTTAAATAGGTCGGCGCCAGGTGCGTCTGCGCCGGCGCGTTGCGGTCGCCATAGGGCGCCAGATCCAGGGTTCCATAAACGAACGCCATACCGGTTATGACGACGACAACAATCGGCAGCCACGGCGCGCGGGTGGGTGTCTTTTCGCGTCCCGTCGTGAGCGCCAGGGTGCCGAGGGCGAGCACTGTCGAAGCGCCCGCGCCCACGGCGGCTTCGGTAAAGGCGACATCAACCGCGTCCAGGACGACGAAAACCGCTGCCGCGAGCAGGCTGAATATGCTGCCCAGCATGACGACGGCATAAAGGTTACGAATAATGATAACCGCACACGCCGTTATCGCCATTAAGGCTAACAGGAAAATGTTGACGGCGGATTCTATGACAGCTTCTCCTTGATCTCCGGGTCCTTTTCCGAATCCTCCCGCAGGTCCGAATCAAGAATTGGTTCAACGCCGCTGCTGAGCGCCGCATGCGCGAGTGAAAAGCTGGAGGTTGGGCCGGTGAAAAAGAAAAATGCCAGCATCATGATCAACTTGACCGCTACCAGAGTAACGCCAGCCTGGATCGTCAACCCTAGCAACAGCGCACCGGCGCCGAGGGTGTCGGTAATGCTGGCGGCGTGCATGCGGGAATACACATCGGGAAAGCGAAGGACACCGATGCCGCCAACCAGCATTGATACCGCCCCCAAAATAATCAGGCCCCAACTGAGGATATCAGCGCCCACCGACATCATTTCAAAGGGGCCCCTCGTCACCGCCTGCGCGTCCTAGGTCGCCATATTTGAAAACTTTCAGGACCGCTATTGTGCCGACAAAATTGATTAACGCATAAACCAGCGCGATATCCATGAAATCAGGCCGCCCCATCAGGAAACCCAGAACGGCTATTATCAGGACGGTTTTCGTGCCGAACATATTCACGGCCAATATGCGGTCGTAAATAGAGGGGCCCTTGATGGCACGGATGAGCGCGAGACCCATGGTGATAAGGATCGCGGCGGCGGCGGCGGCAAACATCAGCGGTCTTCCCCTACCATCCGGGTGACGCGCCGGTCCATTTCACCGTCCAAAAGGGCTTCGGCGCCTTCGCGGGAGAGAGCATGGACAAGAATTTCACCGTTCGCGACGTCGATCGATATTGTCCCCGGTGTCAACGTGATCGAGTTGGCATAGATGACCTGCCCGAGATCGCTGGTTTGCGATGCCTTGACACGGATCAGCGTCGGTGTAATGCCCAAGTTGGGCGACAGGATCAGCTTTGCCACGTCGATGTTGGCTTTGAAAATTTCAATCATCAACCAGGGCCAATAGGTCAGGCCCCGCCAGGTGAGATGAATGGGGTGGCCTTCATGATCGGCGACATCCATTCGCAACGTCACCAGCACCACCAGAGCACAGGACCCAATTCCAAGTGACATGATAAACGGCGTGTAGTGACCGGATAGCAGCAGCCAGACAGCGAACAGCACCGCTCCAAGCGAGAGTGAATGAATGGATTTTGCTAGCATCCCAGGACGGTCGAGGCCTGTTTCTGTTATTGTTCAATGCCCGCCAACAGGTATTGGAAGCGGATTGAGCGCGATGCTATTATGCCAAGCCGTCAAATTCTAGCCCCATTCGTTCACGAAATTTTAACCAATCAAATCCATTAGTTTTTTTTGCTTTGAATTCACCTAGTTACGGCAGTGTGTGGCGTTGGAAAAATATTGGTGAATAAAAAGCAAAAAATGGTAGAGTAATTGAGTTAGGAATGGGGGAGTGTGCGTTGAGTGAGCCCGGATCTCCAATAGGGGCCGTGGAGACGGTACAAATTCGTGGCACGATTAAGTGGTTTAATGTCGTTAAAGGATACGGTTTTCTGACACCGGAAGATGGCTCGGCGGACGTATTCTTGCATTTGACCGTACTGCGTGTCGCGGGTCACGAAATATTGCCGCCTGGTGCCACTGTTGTTTGCGATGCCGTGAAAGGCGCAAAAGGGATGCAGGTGCTTCGGGTTGTCGAAGTGGATACCAGCACGGCCATTCCAGAGCCTGAACCGCCCCCCGCACCGCCTCAGATTCTCCAGGAGCCCGCTCAAACGGAACTGGTCAGCGACTTTTTATCCGGCACCGTAAAATGGTTTAATCCTCATAAAGGGTACGGGTTTGTTTGTCCCGACAATGCCCAGGAAGGGGATATTTTTGTTCATATGGTGACCTTGCGTCACGCCGGATTGGCAAGCCTTATAACCGGCCAGGTTGTGGAGGTGAGGGTGGCCGATGGGCCTAAGGGGCGCCAGGCAACGGAACTCCGTATCGTCGCCTTTCAATCATCGCCAGAGCAATAAAAAGGTGACCCTTAGCGGCTTCAGATGTTGTACCGCCGCGTCGCCAGGCGCGATGCCTTGTCCATGATCCTGTTTCCTGACCGGATATTGTGCCTCGCGCTGGTAATCACCCTGGCGGGGCTGCTGGGGGCCGGTCAATCCGTAGGGCAGGGCCAAAGACTTCAGACCTTCAAAAAAAGCGGGCTTGCAATTGTCACCAGAACGGGGCGGCATGAATTTAGGGTCGAAATCGCGCGGAATCCCAAACAGCAGGTACAGGGACTGATGTTCCGCCGTAAAATGGCGGCGGATGCAGGGATGCTTTTCTTATATCCGTCCGCTGCGCCGGCCAGCATGTGGATGAAGAACACTTTTATACCGCTTGATCTGCTTTATATTGACGGTACTGGGAAGATTGTTGGATTCCATCAGCGCGCTGTGCCGCAGTCACTCGAAGTGATTACGTCTAAACAGCCTGTCAGAGCGGTGTTGGAGGTCAATGCCGGAACCGCGGCACGCTTACAGCTTGCGGTCGGCGATAAGGTTTTCCATCCGGCGTTTCAGGCAAAATAAATGACGCCGCGAATATAGAGGCGTCATGCAGTCACAATTGGCAATCAATACAACTGGCGATCAATAATGTCGTATTTGGTCAGCTGCGGCCTTTGGATTTCATCAACAGCATAATTTGAGCTATGCTGGAGGATCGACCTTTGACAAATGAGGCAGCGATTCCCAGTTCTCGCCCGCGGCGATCATGCAGGTAACGCCGTTCGGCATGGTCAGGATAATGGTCCAGCTCGTGCCGCTCTGGGATGACAGGATTTCCACCACGCCACCGTTATTGGCTATTCCCATGGCCACCGGGGCCTCGGAATATTGGCTCGACAGCTGGTTGACCACCTCAGAGCGTTCAGTGCAAAGCGGTTGCTGAGCGACGGCACCGGAGGTGGTCGCGAGAAGAAAGCACGTTGATAGCGCCAGGGCGGTGCGGTGCATCATAAATCGCCTTTTCCAGAAGCGGGCCTGCCCAATATTACAGTCACGATTTTGGCGCCAGTTGCGTTAAGGTTTGGTTACCCCGGGTAAATTTTAGTTTGGATTTTCGTAAATTCGATTTTATAAAAAATGGTGACACGAATATTTTTGGCGTCTTTTTCATTATCATTCTGCTGCAATAAAATACGACAAGTTATTAATTTATATAGAGAGTTAACCTGAACATCTCAGACGTCGTTTTCTCGGGTTCCGGGCCCGATTCCGTGACAGGCGGGACATTGTGACGGCAGCCTCTCATTGGCGCTCGCCGGGGGATGTGGTATGTTGAGCCCAGCGCGGTTTTGGCTGGATGGCCATTGAAGTTCCCGCGGCAACATCCACGGATCGACATACACGGATCGACGGGAGGACGAATGGGCCAGGGTGATGGTCGTGACAATAACGACACCAAGGCATCAAAAGAAGAAGGCAGATCGCCTGCCGGGCCGCCCCCTGGCCATACGCTTGAAGACCACTCCTTGGGGGACGTATTCTTCCACGAGCATGGGCCGGATGCCGATCATGAGCATGATTCCGATTTCGACGACCTTCCGCTTGAAGAGAACCCCCTTTGGATCGCTGACAACGTTCGTTTGACCAGTGTCGGTATCGATGTCGGCTCGTCGGGGACCCAGGTGATCTTTTCACGGCTGTATCTGCGCCGGATGGCTGAGGACATGTCCAGCCGCTATTTCGTGGTCAAACGCGAGACGCTGTTCCAATCGCCGGTCGCCCTGACCCCTTACGAGAGCGAAACCCGGATTTCAGACGTGGAACTCGGCCGGATTCTCGACCAGGCCTATGAGGCGGCTGGCCTCACGCCCGACGATATCGACGCCGGCGCCGTGATTCTGACCGGCGAGGCATTGCGCAGGGAAAATTCGCAGGCAATTGCGGCAACGGTGTCGCAGCGGGGCGGTGATTTCGTCTGCGCCACGGCCGGCCACCATATGGAGAGTATGCTGGCGGCGTTTGGTTCCGGTGCGGCCAAGGCCTCGCAGGACGGCAACCGGCGCATCCTGAACGTCGACATCGGCGGCGGGACTGCGAAGCTGGCGATCCTGGAAGCGGGGCAGGTCAAGGTAACTGCCGCGGTTCATATCGGCGGCCGCTTACAGGTCGTTGACGAGAGCGGCGCGATTGTCAGGCTTGATCCGGCTGGTCGCACCCATGCCGCCCGCGCTGGTTTCGAGTGGGCTATTGGCGACAAGGTGGTCTCGGAAGACCTTGATAAGGTGGCGGACGGTATGGCGGCGACACTCATCGAGGCGCTGGTGATGCGTCCGATCCCGCCCGATATCGAGAATTTCTATTTAACTGATCCAATCCTCGACTGGGGGCGCATTGACGGCGTGATGTTCTCGGGCGGTGTGGCGGAGTACGTGTATGGCCGCGAGGATCGCGATTTCGGCGATTTGGGCCTGCGGCTG
The DNA here is from genome assembly GCA_027624735.1 of Pseudomonadota bacterium. GTDB lineage: Bacteria > Pseudomonadota > Alphaproteobacteria > MPNO01 > UBA2964 > JAQBTY01. The sequence continues at coordinate 21,651 of JAQBTY010000016.1, forward strand.
GGGCACGCGATAGCGCGCCGGCTGGCGGCGGGAGGTCTTCCGTGGCAGTTGCTGCCGGCGGGCGAATGTATCCGTGCGACCGCACTTGGCGCTTCGGAATATTCCGTTCAGTTGTCAGGGAACACGTGCTTCATCTCCAATCAAGGGGAGTTGCTGCCGCGTCGGAATTTGCAGGTCATCCAGCCGCCTTACGAGTGCCCCGAAGAAATTGTGGCCGAGGAGGTGGCGCGTGCTGTTAAAGCCCATCGCCGGGCCTTCGAGGTGGATAATGACGATCGCGAAATAGCGCTGTCGTTTCATTGGCGCGGCAACCCGGAATACGAGCGTATGTATGCGTTTGCCAAGGGACTGGTGCTTGGCCTTGACGATATGATCGCGGCCGGCAAGCCCCTCTTCATCGTGCTCGATGGCGATATAGCCCAATCGTTGGGGCATATCCTCAAGGATGAACTGGAGGTGCCTGTCGGCGTGCTGGTGATCGACGGGGTGGTGCTTTGGGACTTCGACTATATTGATCTGGGTAAGATTCGATTGCCGTCGCGGACGGTGCCGGTGACGATCAAGTCGTTGGTGTTTTCCGATGATCCACGCTCAGGCCAAAGGTTGGATCACGAGCACGGCCAACCCCACCCGCATGATCATGAGAGTGGGCATCATCACCATCACGGCGGTCAGAGTCATAGCCACGCTCACGAGCATGAGCACGATCACGGCCACAATCCGGACGGATGATGGGCGCGCGTTGTTACTCTTGGCAGCGGCTGCCAAAGGAGTATAAAAAAGGACGAAGATCGATGGCCCGCATGAGCGTCGCGGGCGTTTGAACCATACGACCAAGGAGAGGAATTCAATGCCAGACGACGGTAGCAAACCAGACGACGGCGGTAATAAAGGCGCGATCGTATCGGATGAAATGGCAAAAAAGTTCGCCACCGAAAAGGAAACACCTTACACTCGTTGGGTGCGGGACGAAGGTCTGGACATCATCGATTCGGTTTATGTGAAGAACCTGTACACGGTGGCGCTTAAGCCCTGGGCCCGGCGCGAGGGTAAGGGGGTCTATCTCAATCACGACGCCTCGCGTACCACCAACGATTGTTATGTTTGCGAGATCGCGCCGGGTAAGAAACTCGCGCCGCAGCGCATGTTGTTTGAAGAAATGATCATGATCCTGTCGGGCCGTGGCTCGACCAGCGTCTGGAACGATAAGGGCGATCGCATTACCTTCGAATGGGGAGCCGGGGCGTTGTTTGCGATCCCGCTCAATTGTTGGCACCAGCATTTCAATGCGTCGGGCAAGGACCCTGCCCGTTTCGTTGCCGTTACCAACGCGCCGCCGATGATGAACGTGTATGAGGAACCGGAGTTCGTCTTTAATACCGCATATGATTTCAAGGGTCGCTTTAACGGAGAGCCTGATTACTTCGCGGCCAAGAATGAGACGAATGGCTTCAAGTTGGAGACCAACTTCGTGCCGGACGCGGTCAATTTGCCGCTGATTACGGCGAAAGAGCGCGGTGCGGGTGGCGGCCATATCCGGTTCAACTTTGCCAAAAGCTCGATGAACGCGCATATCTCCCAGTTCCCGATCGGCACCTACAAGAAGGGGCACCGGCATGGACCCGGCGCGCACGTCATCATCCTGTCGGGCGAGGGATATTCGCTGATGTGGCCGGATGGTGAAGAGCCGCGCTACTACCCGTGGGAAGTTGGCACGATGATCGTGCCGCCGAACATGTGGTGGCACCAGCACTTCAACACCGGCACGACGCCGTCGCGCTATCTCGCGTTCAAGTATGAAGGTGTGGCGGTGCGAAATGCACAGGGCGTGCCGAAGGCCTGGATTTCCGCGCGTATCGGCGGCGATCAGATCGACTACGCGGATGAGAGCCAGGCAGTACGGTCGCAGTTTGCCGAGGCACTGGCCGAACACGATCTGTCGTCTAGCATGGATCAGTTCTATGAGGCCGAAGTGCCTGATCTGCCACCCAAGCCGGCGGGATAGGGTGTTGCGTTTGTGGCGGTCGGGTTAGGCGCACTTCTTCGCGTAACCTGACGCGCCTTGCGCAAATACCGTAATAGCTGAAGTATCTAATTTGCCGACCGAATGTGGTGTCCCAGCCCTTCGGCGTCTTCGTCGGTCAGGAAGCCGGCGGCCCTGACCCCGTGCGCCGCCAGTTCTTCGTCCCGTTCAGGCCGTTCGCCGGTTACGCCGACCGCACCCAGTAACAGGCCTTCGGAGTCGCGGATCAGAATTCCGCCATCTTCGGCGAAGATCTTTCCGTCCGAAGCGCGGAAGAGATAGTCCATGAATAACGGGCGTTGCTCCGCGCGGGCTCTTACGAGCGACGTTGAACGGCCCAGCGCCAGGGCGCCGTAACATTTTCCGTATGCCATTTCGAAACGCAACATGGACGAATCGTCCTGTTTCTTGAAGGCTATGACACTGCTTCCCTGATTGGTTACGGCCACTGCCATGGGTTTCCACTTGCGTTCATTAGCAAGCGCAAAAATTGCGTCAATAATTGCCTCTGCTCCGGCAAGAGTAATTTCAGACATGTAATGAGCTTCCCTGAGGTTGTGAAACTTCGCCTGTGGTCAGCGTAGCGCTATCGCTCCAGCTAAAAAAGCGGCTCCGGCATTGCCGGATCCGCAAAGTTTAGCAACGTAAACGGTAGGGAGGACCGTTTAGCTACGTTTGCCCGGTTTCAGGAGGCCAAAACCGGGACACTCAGAAACGCGCGACAAACAATCTCAGCAGGCGTTTCTCAGTACAGTTAATGTTATGCAAAAACCGTGCCAACGATAAAAATAATACAATTTCAATGAGTTACGGGATTGGTGCCGGGGCGAATACGGGCGATTGTAAAATCTACCGACACTTTCACGCCCGCTAGTGGATAGAATGCTCGTCTTGAAAAATTTGCTCTAGTCCGATTTATTGACGTGTAGTAGCGTCTCGACAATGCTGGGAATTCATCAGCTTCAAATTTTAGGCGTTTGGCTTTCAATAGGGGATCATCATGACGGAAAATTGGAAAGACGACGTGGAAGAGTTCGAGGCCTTTGAGTTCCCGCCGGATCCGGCCGACGATTTCGATTGGGCGCCAGCTACGCAGGTAGTCGCCGGCAATTTGCCGGATCTGCCGCTGGAGGCTTGGCAGAACCAGGGCGCGAGCCGACGAGGGCGCCGGACCGGACGGGGCGCAGATCAGGGATTTTCTCAATCAGTTTTTCAGCGCTATTGAGTCCATTGCGGGGTCGATTGATGGACTCGCCGGCAGCAATATTCAGGCCGCGGCTTTTTTAGACGGTTTTCGGCGGGAATCGGCTGTTATGGAATCAGTCATCAAGATCATGCTGGCGCGCGATAATGTTTCGTCCGAGGTGGTCGATAACGCCAACGGCCTGATTGCCGTCCGCGCCTACCTGACATCCCTGTTTTTCATTGATAAGGCTATCCTGCCCAAGGATGCCTATAAAACAGCATGAGGGACGGGTGGGTGAATTGGAACGGTCAGCGCAATAGGGACTTGTATATTTCTCCCACTAACCCTAGTTTTCCGGCCAGTCGGGGTGTGGCGCAGTCTGGTAGCGCATCTGCTTTGGGAGCAGAGGGTCGGAGGTTCGAA
>JAQBTY010000390.1 GCA_027624735.1 Pseudomonadota bacterium
GCCCGAGGACGTCGCCAAGCGCGACAGCGACGAGCCGCCCATGCCGGTCATCCCGACGCGCCGTCCGGCGGCTGATCATAAGGCCGTTGCCCGTGCCGTCGATTTAATCTCCAACGCCAAATCGCCGATCGTGCTGGCCGGCAACGGGGCGGTTCGCAAGCGCGCCTCGACACAGCTGCGCCGCTTCGTCCGTAAGCTGGGCATTCCCTGCGTCAATACCTTCATGGGCAAGGGCGCGGTGGCGATGAGCGACCCGCATTGCCTGTACACCATCGGTCTGCAGGGCCGCGATCACGTCAACCAGGCTTTTGCCGAAGCCGATCTGGTCATCACCGTCGGGTATGATCTGGTGGAATACGCGCCGTCCTCCTGGAATGCCGCGCGCAAGCACAAGATCGTCCATATCGATTTCCTGCCCGCCGAGATCGATCAGCATTATCCGGTAACGGTGGATGTGGCGGCCGATCTGGCGGACTCCCTCTGGCAGATAAACGAGGAATTCAACCGGCGTCACCTCGATCTGTTGCCGTTCTTCGATATCGGTAAATGGGCCAAGCTGCGCCAGACCATCGCCGATGATCTGGCGGCCGAAAAGGATGATGAGTCTTTTCCCATGAAGCCGCAGCGCATCCTCAACGATGTGCGCGCGTTCCTGGCGCCGTCCGACATTCTGTTGTCCGACGTGGGAGCGCATAAAATGTGGATCGCGCGCTATTACCAATGCGAGGATCCCAACACCTGCCTGATTTCCAACGGGTTCTGCACCATGGGATTTGCCATGCCGGGCGCCATCGGGGCTAAAATGGCGCAGCCCGAGTCACGCGTGCTGTCGATCAGCGGCGATGCCGGCTTCCTGATGAATGTCCAGGAGTTGGAGACCGCGGCCCGGCTTGGCGTGAAAACCGTGATCATGGTGTGGCTCGACGGCGAATACGGCCTGATCAAATGGAAGCAGCAGAACCATTTCGACGGCAGGCATTCGGACCTGGCGTTCAACAATCCGGATTTCAACTATCTGGCCAAGGCCTTCGGTATCTGGGGCAAGGTGATCGATGGACCGGGCCAGATTACCGCCGCCCTGGAGGAAGCCTTCGCCCAGGACGGCCCCGCCCTGATCGCCGTGCCGGTCGATTACAGCGAAAACGTCAAGCTGACAAAGCGGCTGGGTGAAATCGAAGTGTCGATTTGATTTTCATACCCTTACTTCCCCTTATTTCGTCAATGACGAGGGAATTTGGATAATTGACAGAATTGTCGTCGGTTATAGACGCATGCTAAACCAGCCTTCATGAACGCCTCTGACACTGACACCTTCCGGGACACCTACCGGTCGTTTCACGACATCGTGGCCGGCCATGCCTCGCAAACGCCCGAACGCGTTTATGTGCACTGCATCGATCAGGACAAGTCGCTCACCTATGGCCAGCTTTACGGGCTGAGCAACCGCATGGCGCATTTTTTCAGGGATGCGGGATTGCGCGCCAATGACCGGGTGCTGTTGCTGGCGGAAAATTCGGTGGAAAATCTGGCTGTGTTCGTTTCCACCCTGCGCTATGGCGCGACGCTGGCGGCGGTTCATGTGGAGATGAACCAGTCCCATCTGGCGGAGATCATCGCCGCCGTTGACCCCAAAATCGTGCTCTATCAGAACGGACTAGGGCCGGAGAATCTGCGCGACGGCGCGCCGGGTGACTGGCATGTGCTGGGTGACTGGTCTCCCGGCGGCTCGACCGGTTTCTTCGCCGAGATAGAAACCCTTTCCGATTGTGACGACATTCCGACCTGCGCGGCTAAGGACGATCACGGCGTCATCTTCTACACGTCGGGCACGGTCGCCAAACCCAAGGGCGTTATCCAGACCCATGCGACGGCGTTTTACAACTACGACGCAACGGCGGATTATCTGGAACTGGGGCCGGCAGACCGGGTGCTGGATTGCCGTTCCTATAGCTGGCTGTCGGCGCAGCATATGAGCCTCGGCGCGCCGCTTGTGGCCGGCGCGACAACCATCATGGCGCGGCATTTTTCGCAAAGCCGCTATTTCGACTGGCTGCGGGATTTTGAAATCAATGTGGGGTTTGTCGTTCCCACCATCGTCAACATGCTGATTAGCCGGCCACATGACGTGACGGCGGCGGATCTGCCGCATCTGCGTTTTCTCACCTCGAGCTCGGCGCCCTTGCTGATCGATCAGTGGAAACGGTTCGAGGATCTATACGGCATCACGCTCGCGCAAAGCTGCGGCTCGTCGGAAGGCGGCAACACCGCGGCCCATCGCGGCGCCAACCGCAAGATCGGCACCATTGGCCCGGCGCAAAAATACCAAAAGATCCGCATCGTCGACGGCGATGGGAAAAATCTGGAGCAGGGAGAGACCGGCGAAATCATCATCGGTGGCGGCAAGCAGCAGGCCTACGGCTATCTGATGCCCGATGGCGCCATCGACCGGTTGCCACGGGACGGCCACCATTCCGGCGATCTGGGCTTTTTTGACGACGATCAGCATCTGCATATTACCGGCCGGGTGAAGGAGCTGATCATCCGCGGCGGGATGAATATCTCGCCGCTGGAAATCGACACCGTGCTGATCGAACATTCCGGAATTTCGGAAGCCGGTACTATCGGTGTGCCCCACCCCATCTATGGGGAAGAGGTGGTGGCCTATGTCGCGTGCCTGCCCGGTGAGACCGTGCGGATCGACGAAATCCTGGCCCATTGCGCCGCCAGCCTGCCCGAAGCGAAACGGCCGAAAGCAATCCATGTGCTGGACGAATTGCCAAAGAACCCGCGCGGCAAGCTCGACCGCGCCGCGCTGCAGGCGCATCATAAGAAACATTTTGCGACCCAGCCCGAAGGGGCGGCCTGACCTAAGGAATAACATATGCCCGATAGCCTGAGCCTGCCTGTCGACCAGCAGCGCGTTGCCGTTGCCGCCTGCACCCGCATGTTCCATCATCTGAAAATCCTCGATCACAGCGGCCACGTATCGGTGCGTCTGCCGGACGAGGGCGGCTTTCTGATCCAGGCGGTGGCGGCCAGCCGGGGCAAGCTTGAGCCGAAAGACATCTTCACCCTCAGCCTCGATGGCGACATTCTCGATGGTCCAACCGATACGGTGCCGGCCGCCGAGTTCCATATTCATTCGGAAATCTACAAGGCGCGGCCGGAAGTGAATTCGGTCCTCCATGCCCACCCCAAGGTGCCGATCCTGTTCACCATCGCCGAGGGCGCGAAGCTGATCATGGTGCTCAACCACGCCTACCGCTGGCGCAACGGCGTGCCGGTGCATCCCGATTCCGCCCATATCGACACGGTCGCGCTCGGCCGCGACATGGTGGCGACCATGGGGGATGCCAATGCCGTGCTGCTGCGCGCCCACGGCATCGTGCTGGCATCGGAAAACATCCAGAGCCTGCTGATCGACGGCATCCATTTCGACCGCAACGCCGAGGCCTTGTTCGAGGCCACCTCGCTGGGCAAGCCGATCCCCATGAGCGACGCCGAGTTCGATATCTTCGAAGCACGCTTCGACCGTGCCAAGCACGGCGCCAAGCTGTGGCATCACTACGCCACCAGCGCCATCGAAGCGGGCGTGATGCCGGAAGCCTGGCGCGATGTGATCTAGGCATGGGCGAAATTCTGGGCTTGGGATTGAGCCATTTCGGCGGGTTCATGTTTCCTGATGAAGACATGGCGAGCCGGATCAGGGCGCGGCTCGACGACGGCTCGCTGCCGGCTTCTCTCGATCATCCGTCCAAATGGCCCGAACCCATGCGCGCCGAATGGGGCAGTGACGACGGGACAAGCTTCGCGAAACAGCACAAGGCCGATTATTTCGCCGGGTTGGACCGGGTTCGTGCCGCGCTGGAGGCGTTCAAACCGGACGCGGTTATTATCTGTGGCGACGATCAATACGAGTGTTTCCGGGAAGATCTGGTGCCGCCCTATTGCGTCTTCGTCGCAGACGAATTTCGCTGCAAACCCTATTTCAGGGCGCGGCTGTTCGGCGCCGATCAGCGCA
>JAQBTY010000391.1 GCA_027624735.1 Pseudomonadota bacterium
GTTGGCTTTCCGCCATATTGAAGCGCTTCATAGCATCGGCTGGGCGCCACCGATAGGCCCCGGCCCGCGCACACCACCTCTCTTCCGCTAAGCTGCCAGCCGTTGTAATATGACCGGTGTAATATGCCCGGTGAACCGAATTCGTAAGGAATGCCAAGAATGAGCTATTCATTTGACCAGTTTTGCACCGATTGCCGCCAGGCGCTGAAATCCGACCCCGGCCCGGCCGGCCGCGAGACGGTCCGTCAAAACCTCGAAAAACTTCTTCATGAGCCTGATTTTGTCGCCGCGGAATGCAGTGACAGCGCGGCGGCGGGTATTCGTACGATCTACAAGGATGATGAGACCGACTTCAATGTCCTGGTGCATGTCTATGAAGCCGGTAAATCAGGCCCGCCGCACGATCATGGCAAATCCTGGGCGGTCTACGGCCAGGCGGCGGAATGGACCGACATGACAGTCTGGAAGCGCACCGATGAAGCGTCGGAGGGCAACAAGGCAGAGCTTGCGGAAGACCGTTCTTTCAGGCTTGAGCCCGGCATGGCCGGCACGTTCGAGCCCGGCGACATCCATTCCATCCATTTTCCCGACGGCGCACGGTTTGTCCGCGTAACCGGAACAGATCTGGACGCCATCGCAACCAACAGGTTCGACCCGCAGACCCAGACGGTCGCGGTCGGTAGCCGGCTTTAGAGAGGACATCAGAAATGACCCTGACGATTGATGTTGAACCGCTTTCAGAAATTGTCGGCGCGGCGGTCCGGGGTGTCGATTTGAGCAAACCGGTCGACGACAGAACAGCCGATTCCTTGCGGGAAATTTTTCTGCGCTATTCGATTTTATGCTTTCCCGGCCAGATCATCAGCGCCGATGACCAGCTCCGTTTCGCCAATCTGTTTGGCAAGGGTGACGGCGCACTGCGCGGCGCCAAGGAGCCGGGCGGGAAACGCACAGGCAATCGCGGCGTCATGTTTGTCAGCAATGTGAAGGAAAACGGCAAGCCCATCGGGGTTCTGGCCGACGGCGAAATGCAGTTTCACTCCGACGGGGCACATCGCGATAGCCCGTACCGCGCGACCACCCTTTACGCCATTAAGATTCCGTCGCGCGGCGGCAACACCTTGTTCGCCAATCTCTACGCGGCCTATGACGCGCTGCCGCAGGCCACCAAAGACCGCATCGACGGGTTAAAAACTCAGTTCGTCTATGATTACGACGCGCAGCTGCGGAACTTTACCGACGATGAGGACACGACTTTACCGCGGGCCGTGCACGATCTTGTCAGGACCCATCCGGAAACCGGGCGCAAGTCGCTCTATCTCAGCCGCCTTATGTGCCGCCGCGTGGTGGATATGGACCCCGTGGAGGGTGAAAAGCTGCTTCTGGAGCTGTTCGACCACGCGGAAAAGCCCGAATTCGTCTACGCCCATAAATGGGCCCCCGACGACCTGGTTATCTGGGACAATCGCTGTCTCAACCACGCGCGCACCGACTTCCCCGCCGAAGAGCCACGCATGCTGCGGCGGTTTACGGTTTCGGAACCGGACGCGCCCGACGACAAGTAACGCGAAAGGCCGCACAACGGCCCATTCCTCTCTCCCCTCGTCATCCTCAGACCCAAGTGCGCTTCACGCCCGTGGCCGAGGATCTTTCTCCAGGGGAGTCCCGCCCTGCGTGAGATCCTCGGATCAAGTCCACTACTGTCCGGTTTAATTTTAGAAATGGCTTTTTTTGCGCGTCAGACGACGCGCCCCCCCCTCCTAACCTCCCCCCGAATCGGGGGGAGGGAATGTTTTCAGTGGCTTAGAATCCCCTCCCCCGTTGCGGGGGAGGGGTAGGGGTGGGGCCTTCGGCGCATGATTCCAGTTATACTCATCACGTTTCTAGCGGCGGCAGGTCCGTCTGCGCGATAACTCTTTGTTATCCTTCCCGGGCCCATCTTTCACCGATCCTTACGCCACGATAAAGCGGTGAGATTGCCATGTCCGATTACACGCCCCCGTTACGTGAATTGCAGTTTGTCCTCGACGAGCTTGTTGGACTAGACACCTTCGCCGCCCTGCCCGGCTGGGCGGAAATCGGGTCCGACGACGTGGCGGCCATTCTGGATCAGGCGGGGCGGTTCGCGGCCGAGGTGATGGGGCCACTGAACCGGACCGGGGATCTAGAGGGCAGCCGGCTGGAAAACGGCGCTGTCACGACGCCGACGGGATTCAAGGATGCCTATAATGCCTTTGTGGAGGGCGGCTGGGGTTCCATCGTACATGAAGAAGAGCATGGCGGCATGGGTTTGCCGCGGCTGGTCGCCACGGCGGTCTGGGAAATGTGGAATTCGGCCAATATGGCCTTTACCCTCTGTCCCCTGCTGACCGAAGGCGCCGCAACGCTCCTGGCCGAACACGGCAATACCCAACAGAAGGAGTATTATCTTCCGAAACTGGTCAGTGGCGAATGGACCGGCGCCATGGTAATCACCGAGCCGCAGGCCGGCTCCAACGTCGGCGCCATCGCCTGCAAGGCGATCCGGGCGGAAGACGGTGAATACCGGCTGAAAGGCCAAAAGATCTTCATTAGCTGGGGCGAGCATGACCTGACCGACAATATTGTCCATCTGGTGCTGGCCCGTATCGAAGGCGCGCCCGCGGGCAACCGTGGCCTGTCGCTGTTTTTGGTGCCCAAATTCCTGCCGGGCGCGAATGGCGCGCCCCCTGAAGGAACGATGGGCGCGCGGAACGATATGCGGGCCATCTCTGTCGAAGAAAAAATGGGTATCCACGCGAGCCCCACCTGCGTCATGGCTTACGGCGAGAACGAGGGCGCCACCGGCTGGCTCGTGGGGGAGGAAAACAAGGGCCTCATGGGGATGTTCACCATGATGAATGCGGCCCGTATGGCGGTCGGCCATGAGGGCATCGGTGTCGCCGAGCGAGCCTATCAGGCCGCGCTAAGCTACGCCCGGGAGCGGTTGCAGGGTCCCGATCCCGACGGTGACGGGAAAAGCCAGATGGCGATCGTCCGCCACGCCGATGTCAGGCGCATGCTGCTGTCCATGAAGGCACGGGTCGAAGCCATGCGGGCCATCGCCTTGGAAGCTGCGCTCTCGGTCGATCTGGCGGCACGGCACCCGGATGCGGAAATACGAGCCCTGCATGAGGCGCGGGTTGGCGTCTTTACCCCCATCGTCAAGGCGTGGTGTACCGATGGCGGGGTTGAGGTCGCCTCCACCGCCATCCAGATCCACGGCGGCGCCGGATTCATCGAAGAAACCGGCGTGGCCCAGTATTTGCGCGACGTGCGAATAACGCCAATTTATGAAGGCACCAACGGAATTCAGGCCCTGGACCTGGTGCGCCGCAAGCTTGCCGGCGATTCCGGGCTCGCAATCGGCGCCATAATCGAGGAAATACGCCAATTCGACGGCATGCTGGGTGAAGCAGGCGAAAGCCCGGCCCTGGCGGTGATCCGAGGCCGGCTGGCCGAGGCCGGATCGGCGCTGGCCCGGACCACCCACCGGCTGCTCGATGCCACCCACCATGAACCGGAACTGGCCGATGCGGGCGCCGTTCCTTATCTGGATTTATTTGGCACGGTGCTGGGCGGCTATCTTATGGCGCGCGCCGCCCTGATCGCCCGAAACCGCCTTTCAGAGGGCTCGGACGACGCCGATTTCTATGCCGCGAAGCTGGCCACGGCGGAATATTACGCCTCCGCGGTCCTGCCCCGGGCCGCCGCGCTCGAGCAAGCCGCTCTCGGCGGCGCGGCGGCGGTATTTGGGGTGAATGAGCACGAATTCTAGGGCTGTTTACACTCTGAAAATTTTTGCCCTGTATGCCTCCGTTTTTGCTTGCATTCCGCATAGGAATGGGCGACTTAACGCGGCCCGCAGCAAACGGATTTTGGTGAACCTATAGAGAAAGAAGGTCGGATGGCACAGAAATCGTCCTTGGCTAATCCCCCATTTCCCAAGTGAACTCGATATTTGATGCTGCGAGATGCAGATTCTGTTATAAGAATCA
>JAQBTY010000392.1 GCA_027624735.1 Pseudomonadota bacterium
AACATATTGAAAAATAGCCAAAATAAATTAGTAACCATTTCGAACTAAGTTGCCTATCACCTCATTTAAAGGTGCATAGCCTGATAACTATGCTCTCAATCGCGAACTTTTCTAAACGAATGCGTGGACAAAAACGTGCCTCATAAAAAAGCTAAAGTTGACTCTAAACGCCTTGCCGATAACCTCGAGGCCCTTTTCAGTTACGTTCAGCGGGTCAGAATCGAAATCGCCGCTTTGAACAAATCAGGTGACGGCGAAGATAAATTCGCAACCATGGGCGAACAGCTTGACGGGGTCGTCGAGGCGACGAAAGATGCCAGCGATTCCATCATGGAGGCGGTCGAGATGAGTAACGAGGCGGTCGCCACGCTGAGAAAATCCGTCAAGGATTCGGAATTGACCGGGCTGCTGGAAACCATCGAAAACGGCAACAACGCCGTCTTCGAGGCCTGCGCCTTCCAGGACATCACCGGACAACGTGTCTCAAAGATCGTCAAATCGATCAGCTATGTGGAAGAAAGGGTTACTGCCCTCCGTGAAATCTGGGGCGACGATGAACTGGCAAAGGTCGAGCTCGCGGTCGTGGAGTTGACCGAGGACGAAAAACTTCTCAACGGTCCCCAGTTAAAAACCGCCGCCATCAGCCAGGATGAAATCGACGCGCTGTTCGACTAAAAGTTCCCGCGCCTAATGTCCTGTCGCCCATTTGCTGACAGGAACGGGCAGTTCAAGATGATCGCGGAGCGTTGTGCCGTCGTACACCGTCCGGAACAGACCGCGGCGCTGGAGTACCGGAACCACGTGGTCGACGAAATCTTCAAGCCCCTGCGGTAAGGTCGGCGGCAGGATGTTGAATCCATCGGCGGCGCCGGTGGCGACCCATTCCTCCATGACGTCAGCGATATAATCCGGCGTGCCGCACAGCGTTAAATGCGCCCGCACGCCCCCCACCTTCATATAGAGCTGCCGCAAGGTCATATTTTCGCGCCGGGCGAGATCCGCGACCAGCTTCTGGCGCCCCTGCTGCGCGTTGCTCGGCGGCATATCGGGCAACGGACCATCGACCGGATACCCGGACAGATCGAAACCCAGTATGTGCGACAACAGGGAAATGCCCAGATCGGGATGAATCAGCGATTGCAGCTTGTCATATTTTTCTTCCGCCTCCGCCATGGTTGCCCAAACGACCGGAACCAGCCCCGGCATGATCCTGATGGCGTTGGGTGGCCGGCCATGCGACGCAGCGCGATTTTGGACATCGGCATAAAATTCTTTGGCTTCATCCAGATCCTGTTGGACGGTAAAAATCACCTCGGCGGTGCGAGCGGCGAAATCCCGGCCCACCTCCGACTGCCCGGCCTGGACTAGAACCGGCTGTCCCTGGGCGGAGCGCCCGACGGTGAGCGGTCCCCTGACCGAGAAATGGTCACCCCGGTGATCGAGAGGATGAAGTTTCGCGGGATCGAGAAATATGCCGCTTTCCCGGTCGGCCAGGATGGCGCCGTCCTCCCAGCAATCCCACAGCCCGAGCACCACCTCGGTGAATTCCTTGGCGCGCTCGTAGCGTTCGTCATGCGACAGATGAATCTCCCGGCCGAAATTCCGCGCCTCACCCTCGGAATAGGTGGTGACCACGTTCCACCCCACGCGGCCGCCGCTGAGCTGGTCGAGACCGGCGAAAAACCGGGCGATGTGGAAGGGTTCGCAATAGGTGGTCGACATGGTCGCGATCAGGCCGATGTGCCGGGTCACCGACGACATGGCGGCGAGCAGCGTCAGGGGCTCTACCCGTGATGCGCCGGTGGTACGGCGCAAACGCTCCGCACTATAGGGACCCGACGGGCCTCCTATGTCGGCGTTGAACAGGAAATCCAGACAACCGCGTTCGGCGATGGCAGCGAGGTTCGCGTAATAGCTGAAACCCACATCCCGCTCCAACTCGGTGGCGGGATCCCGCCACGCCGCGATGTGATGCCCCCGTTCCGCGACGAAAAGGCCGAGTTTCATCACCCAATGATGTCCGTAATACCGACAAAAACCATCAAATACTCCCTGCAATCACCAGTCGTTTTTGACTTGTTATGGGAGAACTGTCGCATATCGCGCCGGTGTCGGAAACCGCGAAGACAAACCTGTTTGCGTACTTATCGGTCCTTATTTAGTGATGATTTCGGGCCCCATGAGGGCATGGGGGATTACGGTCGAAATCCACGGAACGTAGGTCACCAGGATCAGGAAAATGAACATGATCCCGACCCATGGCAAGGCAGCTATCACCACGTTCATCACCGACATTCCCGCGACTCCTGCCGTCACAAACAGATTGAGCCCCACGGGCGGCGTGATCATGCCGATTTCCATGTTCACCACCATGATGATGCCGAGATGGATCGGATCGATGCCCAGCGTAATGGCGATGGGGAACACCAGCGGCGCCACGATGATCAGCAGACCGGACGGTTCCATGAACTGTCCGCCGATCAAGAGCAGAATATTCACCACGATCAGAAAAACGATCGGTCCGAAGCCGGCCGCGAGCATCACTTCGGTGATTTCTTGCGGGATGCGTTCTTCGGTCAGGACATGTTTGAGGATCAGCGCATTGGCGATGATGAACATCAGCATGACCGTCAGCTTGCCGGCTTCGAACAGGGTTTTCTTGGTATCTGGGTGCCAGAGGACCGAAACGGCGCGTCCCAGGATCGCGACCCCACCGCGGCCCGCCTTCGCAAAGGGCCCCATGTCGCAATAGATGAAATTCGCGATCAGGAACGCGTAGATCGCGGCGACCGCCGCGGCTTCGGTCGGGGTAAAGACCCCACCATAAATGCCACCCAGAATGATGACGATCAGCAACAGGCCCCAGGCCGCATCCCGCGCCGACTGCCATAGCTCACCCCAGCCGGCCCACGGCTGCGACGGCAGGCCGCGAACCCGTGCGGTGACATAAATGCCGATCATGAGCATCAGCCCGGCAATGAGGCCGGGCAAGATCCCGGCCAGAAACATGCGGCCGACGGACACGTCGGTCGCCGCCGCATAAACCACCATGACGATCGAAGGCGGGATGAGAATTCCGAGCGTGCCGGCGTTGCAGATGACCCCGGCAGCGAACTCCTTGGAATATCCAGCTTCACGCATGCCGGCGATCACGATACTGCCGATGGCGACAACCGTTGCCGGTGACGATCCCGACAACGCCGCGAACATCATGCAGGCAACCACCGACGCGATCGCAAGACCGCCTTGAAAATGGCCGACGAGGGCGATAGCGAACCGGATGATACGGGCGGCGACCCCGCCGGTGGACATGAAGCTGGAAGCCAGGATAAAGAACGGAATGGCCAGCAGCGTATAATGTCCGTCAAAAGCGGAAAATAGCGTTTGCGCGATGGACGCCAGCGATCCGTCGGAATAGATCAGCAAAAATACGACACTCGACAGGCCGAGCGAAAAGGCGACAGGGACACCAAGCGCCATAAAGGCGATGACCATCCCGAACAGAAAAGCGACACTCATTGATCAGCGGGCCTCGCCTGTCGCGGCTTCTACGTCCTGCAGAAGTTCCTCGGCCTCATGCGACGCGATGATCGAGTGCTGATCGCCCTTCACGATCCACCAACCCGCTTGCAGAAGACGCCACGTCAGCAGCGCCATACTGATCGGCAGAACGGCATAGGGAATAAAGCGCGGAATTTTTTCATACCGTTCACCCTCATTAAGCCAGACGGAAAGGAATTGCAGGAAGTCCGGCATGGGAAGGTCGTTGACTTCCATGAAGGCGCGTTTCGTCGCGAAGGGATACCAATAATCCCAGGACCCTTTAAGTAGCAGAAGAGTGAAGACCAGGCTGGCGGCCACCGCGAACAGAGCAGCTTTTTTCCTGAGAGACGGCGACAAGGCCATAATCAGAATATCGATGCCCAGATGGTGGCTTATCCCGTTAACTCAGGCTCGTCTATATGTGGTAACTGCGGTTGAACGTCCTTTTGGGG
>JAQBTY010000017.1 GCA_027624735.1 Pseudomonadota bacterium
GAAATGCTGCACCGTCTCCAGCCCAAGGCCGTGTTCTGGCAGGAAGATCTCGACCCTGACGCGTTAGGGTTAGGCGGACCCGGCACCCGGATTCACTACGGCAATTTCGACAGAACGGGCGACGGGCTGTTCGCCATGCTGGACAGCATGCCGGACAATCCGGCCATCGACCCGGTGAGCGAACCGGAAGACCGTAGCGTCATCAGCTTCACCTCGGGCACATCGGCGCAGCCAAAGGGCGTGCTGCATTGCTTTTCGAACTATTACGCCATCGCGCAGCACCAGACGGACCGCTGGTCGCTCACTGCCGACGACCGCATCCTGGAGTTCCGCTCGTTCAGCTGGGCCTCGGCCCACATGCTGTCGCTCAACCCGGTGCTGGCGACGGGCGGCACGTTATTGTTCGCCAAAAGATTTTCGCGATCGCGGTTTCTCGGCTGGATCAGGGATTACCGGCCCACCGTGATCATCGCCGTTCCAACCGTCGTGAATATGTTGCTGGAAGAAACCATGGAGGGCGCGGCGGGCGCTTTCGAGGGCGTGCGGTTTGTATCGTGCAGTACCGCGCCGCTTATGCCGGAACAGCATCGGCGTTTCGAAGAAACCTACAACGTGCCGCTCACCCAGCTTTATGGCATGAGCGAAGGGGGTGTCGTTGCCGCCAACTACCCGGACACGCGCCGCATGGGCAGTGTCGGGAGACCGGGGCTCTATCACGACATCACCATCAGAGGCGCCGACGGCGAAGCCCTGCCGCAAGGTCAGATCGGGGAAATCGAAACCATCAGCGCCCAGCATGCCCAGGCCTATCTGCACGCCGATGGAGCGATCGAGGCGATCCGCGGCCGCCCCCTCAAGACCGGTGACATCGGCTATCTGGACGAGGATGGATTTCTGATCGTGACGGGCCGCGCGCGCGACGTCATTATTCGGGGCGGCGTCAATATCGCGCCCTTGGAAATCGACGCCGTGCTGACCCGGCACGACGCTGTCGCCGAAGCGGCGACCTTCGGCGTCCCCGATCCGATCTATGGCGAGGAAGTGGCGAGCTGGGTCTCGCTCAAAACGGGAAGATCGGTAACGCCGGATGACCTCGCGACCCACTGCGCCGCGCACCTGCCCGACGCAAAATGCCCGAAACATATCGAGATCGTGGATGCTATTCCCAAAAACGATCGCGGCAAGATCGACCGCAACGCCGCCCGCGCGGCCTGGGAGAAGAGATGATCATGAAAGAACAGGAAGACGATGTCATCGATTGGGTTGCCCGGGCGAAAGCGCTGGCGCCGGTTATCGCGGCAGCAGCCGACCGGATCGAATCGGAGCGCCGCGTTCCGCCGGACATCATGGCGGCCATGCATGAGGCGGAATTGTTCCGCATGTGTCTGCCGCGATCGATGGGCGGCGGACAAGCGGACCTTCTGACGGTGATGCAAACCACGGAGGCGATCGCATCGGCCGACGCCAGCGCGGCATGGTGCCTGGGCCAGGGCCTGGGATGTTCCCGCTCGGCGGCCTTTCTCGACCACGAGGTGGCGCGCGAAATTTTCAGCGCACCCGACGCCATACTGGCCTGGGGACCGCCGGATGGCGGCGCGAAGGCCATCGCCGTCGATGGCGGGTACCGGGTGACTGGCAAGTGGCGGTTCGCCAGCGGCATCATGAACGCCACCTGGCTGGGTCCGCAATGCGCGGTTTTCGAACCGGACGGCAACCCGCGCCTCGATGCGTCGGGCAAACCGGTCCAGCGGAATATGGTGCTGCCCACCGCCAGCGCGACCATCAACGATGTATGGCAGGTGATCGGACTCAAGGGCACCGGCAGCAACAGCTTTGCGATACAGGATATTTTCGTACCCGAGGCCTTCAGCTTCGGCCGCGATTCCGCCGACGACCGGCGTGAAGACGTGGCGCTCTACGGTATTTTGCAAACCACATTCTACGGCACGGCATTTGCCGGCGTCGCGCTTGGCATTGCCCGGACGGCGCTCGATGACTTTATTCGCCTCGCCGCCGAGAAAACTCCCGCGAACCTCAACATGGTGATGCGCGAAAATCCGGCGGTTCAGCGGCAGCTAGCCCAGGTGGAGGCCAATCTGGGCGCGGCGAGATCCTACATGATTGAAAGGATCGGAACCCTCTGGGACTCGGGTGAGCCGCCTGACCGGTGGCCCATCGACCAGCGCGCCCGGCTGCGCCTGGCCTGCACCCATGCGGTCATGCAGGCGCGCGACACCGTCGGCTTCGCGTATCAGGCCGCGGGTTCCAGCGCCGTCCTGGCAAGTAATCCCTTCGAACGGCGGTTTCGCGACATCAACGCCGTGGCCAACCAGGCTCAGGGACAGCCCGTCAATCTGGAACAGGCCGGCAAGGTGCTGCTCGGCGTCGAACAGGCGGGCAGCCGGATTTAAAACATCATCCGTCTAAAAAGTAGCCCCGGCAACGCCCATGAGCTTCAGAAACGGCACCACCAAATTGCCGCCGGGATCGTTCAAGTCGGCATCGATGGAGAAGTGGTGGCGGCCCTCCATCTCCACCAGCCGGCAGGTATATCCACGCTCGGACCAGGCGGCGGCGAAAATCTTGCTCTGACGCTGAAACTCATCGGTCTCCAGCGACCCGTACCCGACAACCAGCGGACAGCCAGTCTCGGGAATATGATGGATAGCGCTGTTTCGCAGGGCCGCGTCTTCATCCAGACCGAGAAAGCCGTTGCGAAAAGACAGCCGGACCGGTTCCAGATCATACATACCGCTCACCAGCAAACCGCCCTTGATGACATCGGCCGGCACGCCACGTTCGGCCGCCCAGTCGGTGACCACCATCATGCCCGCCAGATGACCGCCCGACGATTTTCCCATGACGAACAGGCGATCGGGATCGCCGCCGAAGGTTCGGGCGTTGCGCCATAGCCAGGCGACGGCGTCGCGGCACTGGCCCACAAGGCCATCGAGAGTGATATTGGGGATCAGCGTAAATCCGACGGAAACGAAATGAATGCCGGCGGCGTTGTAGGTGGCAAGGCTTTCGATATTGCTGGTCTTGTCGCCCCGGCTCCATCGGCCGCCGTGGAAGAACACAACGACAGGAGACAGCCCGTCGCCTTTGGCGGGATAAATATCGAGCAGCTGATCGGGGTCCGGACCATAGGGAACATCCAACCGACCATGGGCGGCGGCGGCGCGAACCTTGGCGCTGTCGGCCTCGTTGCGGGCGATGAAATCATCGCTGTCGGGCACGATGCTACGATGCTCGTACTGCCGGTCGAGTTCTTCCTGGGTGTAATCGAGATAGATCTTGGGTCCCATGATCTCTCTGTCCCGACGCAAACGCCTCTCGACGGGTTCCCTATTTTTTCTTTTTCTTGCGCTTGATTCGCTTTTCGTCCTTTGGCCGTTTCTGGAAGGTTTTCACGCGGTCGATGATCGCTTGCGGCGTCTTATGGTATTCGGCGATCACTTTCTGCATAGCAACGCCCGACATGGGATCACGCATGGTCGCCTTCAGCTTCTTGGCGTCGGCAAGCAATTCCGGGTCGGCGACCGCCGCGTCAAAGGCGCGGCGCAACGTGGCAACACGGTCCGCGGGCACACCCGGCGGCGCGACGTAGGGGCGTCCCCATTCCTGGGTCGAGAAAATAAACTGGAGCGTCTTGACGTCGGTCGGATCCTTCACGAAATCGAAGATCCAGGGTGCGTTGGGCAAATTCGGATGCCGCGTGTTCGACATCATCGCCAGTATTTTTAAATGCTTATCGCGAAACCAGTGCGGGCGCGCCGATAGCAGCCCGTCATAGCCGCCGCCGCACCGTGCGTGGACCTCGCCCAGCTCCATCGCATGCAAAACGCCAGTGGCGGAATAACCGGTGACGACCTTGAATTTGGTCCCGAGCATTTCGTTGAGCGCCCTGGGATACATGGCGAGGCTGGCGGACGATCCGATGGCGCCGCTCACCACTTCGACATTCTTGATGTCGTTCAGGGTCGTCGCCGGCGCCGAGTGCCAGATGGTGCAGGCCGGGTAGCTGCGTGTGATACTGCCGATCCAGTTGAATTTCAGCGCATCGAACCGGATGCCCTTGCGGCCATAAAGCTGTTCGACGGCCATGCCGTTGCGGATCGCGCCGATCGTAAGCCCGTCCTTGGGCGCGACGGTGTAGACATAATTCGACGCCTTGATCGACGAACTGCCCGGCATGTTCTTGACGATGACGGACGGGTTGCCGGGAATATGCTTGGCGTAGTGCCGTTCCAGCAGCCGCGCATAGGTGTCATAGGTGGACCCCGCGCTGTAGCCGACCAGGAGGGTCAGCGTCTTGCCCTTGAAAAATCCATCCTCGCCCAGCGCGGGAAAAGCGCCGATGCTCGTCAGCACCAGCGACACAACAGCAATACGCACACGATGACAAATCGTCATAATTCGACCCTCCCGTAATTTCCGATTGTTGCCGGCTTTCTGACGCTAATCGCCGGTTCTGATCGTAACACTATGCCGCTAATTCGCCGGACACAATGTCGTGGGGCTACAAAAAACCCCTGACAACAGCAAGTTTGCATGGATCAGGTGGGAGAGGTTGGATCACACGAATCAAATCGTTTTCTCAAGCTTGGCGGCGTCGGGACAGCCCCTCCGCCTCAGCCGCGTCCTGCATGATCAGGGCAATGCGCCAATAGGCAGCGGTCCAGGCGTATTTCAGCTCGGATGTGAAGGCCTCGCCGAAATGCATTTTCAACGTTATGAGCAGCGCCTCGCCGACAGCGCCAAAATGCTCGTCGCGTGCTTTGTACTGAGCGTGACGGGCTCCAAGATTGCTGATCCGCTTTTCGAGTTCGTCAAACCGGTCGATCGTGCCGCCGATGATGCTTAGCAAGGCCGCGAACTTGTGATGTTGCGCCACCATATCGGCGGGAAACAGCGCGCGCGTCTCGGGAGCGATTTCGAACAAGCAGTCGTAGAAGTTCTCCGCCAACAGATCCAGGTTGGGCGCTACCTTCTTAAAGCTATTCTTAACCAGCAGGGCCTGCTGCGGCGTCATGGAAAACTACCTCCTTTCCTCGCTACGGGTGCCTCATCGCGTAGGGACGAATTTGGCGGACTCTATCTGCGGTGGGTTGACGACTTGTTAAGCCCCCCGCGCGGCTTGCTGACACGGGCGTGTACACAACACCGAGGAGCGTCAGATGCCGCCTGTTGGCTGAATATCTCCGTAAACGGTTGTCCGCTTTACATCCGAATCATCTAAATTCGGTCGATGCCCTACCGCCGCGCGTCCGCCAGGGCCTGGGCGTCGTCATAGGCGGTCTGGACGTTGAGCACCGCCTGGCGGCCTTCCACATCCACTGCCTTAAGCGCGCGTTCCAGCGCGCCGGGCAAATCTTCGGCATTGTCGACCCGTTCGCCGTACCCGCCCGACGCCTCGGCGATCTTTTCGTACTCCGGTGAGGGCTCCACCGCGGTCAGCGGCGAGCGGTTTAGGCGGGACGCCGCGCCATCGGGATGCAGGCCCAGCGTTGCCTTGCGGACGGCGCCCCACATGCGGTTATTGACCACCAGCGTACAGATCGGCAGATCCATGGAAGCGCTGACAAAATGCGCCGGTGTGGGGTTGCCGAACATGTAGGCGCCATCGCCGATGGCGGCGAAGACGCGCCGGTCCTTGGCCGCGAGCTTGACGCCAAGCGCCGCGCCGGTGCCCCAGCCAAGCCCGGCGGCCGGGCTGTTGCCGAAATAGGTTCCGGCCTTGCGATGGCCGAGGAAGGGCGTCGGGATCTGGCTTTCATTGACCAGGATATCGTTTTCACCCATGACGTTACCAAGACAATGGGCGACCCACGGCAACTGCATGGGCCCGCCGGTGGCGCAGCGCTCAATCGCCGCGTCGCGCGCCACCGCTGCCGCGTGCTGCTGGTCCGCCGCCTGTTTGCGCCTTGCGTCCTTCGCCACGGCGCCTTTGGATTCGCTCCCCTCCATCGCCGTCATCAGCGCACGGATCGCCATGGAGCCGTCGGACGTGATGGGCAGATCGCACTGGAAACCGCGCACCGGATAGTTGGCGTAAAGCGGATCGACGCCGATCTGGATCACCTTGGCATCGGGATTGAGCGTGTGCAGGCTCGGGATCCAGGGCACGTCGGCTTCGAGCACCATGATGACGTCGGCCTTGCCGATTAGCCCGCCGGGTTCGAATCCCATATGCAGGGGATGATCGGTCGGCAGACAATTATACCGCGGCCGGTAACAGATGACCGGCAACGCGTATTTTTCCGCGAACGCGCCAAGCAGCGCGGATTCCTCCACATCGCGTCCAAAGGACGCGGTGATGATCAGCGGGTTTTCCGCCTTCGACAGCCAGTCGGCCGCCTGATCGATGGCCGCCGTGTCGGGCGCGGGCGCCGTGGCGGCCCGCATGCGGGACGGCGACTGAAAAGAGAACGCGCCAGGTTTTTCCGCCAGCACTTCGCGTGGAAGCGTCAGATAAACCGGCCCGCGCGGCTCGGTCATGCACAGCGTGAGCGCCCGGTCGACGATGGTTTCGATCTGCTGCACGTTGCGCAGCTCGTAATCCCACTTGACGATCTCGCGCACCATGCCGGCCTGGTCGAACATTTCCTGCGCCCAGTGGATATAGATACTGCGCGCACCCAACGGACCGTCTTCGTTGATCGGGGTGCGGCCGGCGGAAAACAGCATGGGTACCCGGTCACGCGCCGCGTTCAGGATTCCGCAGATGCCGTTGGCGGTGCCGACGCTGACGTGGAGCATCACCGCCTGCGGCCTGCCGGTCATCAGGTAATAGCCGTGCGCCATGGCGACCGCGACATTCTCGTGCGGCACCGTCACCGGCATCGGCGCCTTGGCCTCGCCGAGCTGCGCCTTCGACAGGGCCTCGATGATCGAGGCAAAATCGGTGCCGGCATTGCCGAACAGGTAATCGACACCCCGGTCAGCCAGAACCGCAAGATAGGCCTCCGCGCCGGTATCCGCCTGAATGGTTTGTTGTCCCATGGTCATCGCCCCTGATTCTGATTTTGATCTGATAAGGTCTATCATGCGGCTTGCCCGCTCGACATAAAACCCCTGTCACGGAAAAATCCGCACGCCGACCCCCAAATGGCATTCCGACTTTCCTTTTTCTTCGCCGCGATTTTTCTGGTTGTCGGCATCATGCTGCCCTTCTGGCCGGTCTGGCTAAAATCGCGCGGCCTGACCGAAATTGAAATCGGCTTGCTGCTGTCGGCCGGCATGGCGGTGCGCGCCTTCACCAACCCGCTCCTGGCGCAATTGGCCGATCGTCGCGGCCGCCCGGACCTGCTGTTGGTCGCCCTTGGCTGGGGGGCGCTTATCGGTCACCTGTTCTATATTCCGTTTCACGGCTTCTGGCCGATATTCGCGGTCAGCATCATCGCCTATATGCTGTTTTCACCGCTTATGTCGTTGGGCGATTCGGTAACCATGTTGAAAGTCCGCGAGGGTCTGCTCGATTACGGGCGGGTCCGGTTGTGGGGCTCTCTTACGTTTATCCTGGCAGCCTCGCTGGGGGGCTTTGTCATCGAAGGGCGGCCGGTCGATCTCATCCTCTGGCTGGTGATCGGCACCCTGGTCGTGACCGTCATCGCCTGCCACCTCATGCCCGTGGCCCAGACCGAGGGAACAAAACAGTTTTTCGCGCCGTTGCGGGAGATTACGCGCAATCGGAAATTGATCCTCTTCATGCTGGCCGCCGGTCTTTTGCAGGCAAGCCACGGCGTCTATTACGGGTTTGCGACCCTGCACTGGCAGGCCGCCGGGTTGAGCGCCGGCGTGATCGGCGCCCTGTGGGCGGAGGGGGTGATCGCGGAAATTATCCTGTTCGCCTTCGCCGCCCGCCTTGTCAGGCTGGTCGGCCCCATCGGGCTGTTGTGGCTGGCCGCCTTTTCCGGGCTGGTCAGGTGGTGCACCCTCGGCACGACCGAAGCCCTGCCGGTCCTGATCGCCGTTCAGGGGCTGCATGCCTTTACCTTCGGCGCGGCCCACATCGCGGCGGTCCACTACATCGCCGCCACGGTCCCGGCGTCCTATGGCGCGACTGCCCAAAGTCTTTATTCCAGCACCGCGCAGGGCTGTCTCATGGCGACGGCGATGGTGGCATCCGGATGGCTATACGGTCATTTTGGCGGCACTGCCTTTTTCGCCATGGCGGTCATTTCCGCGGCGGGCGGGTTGCTTGCACTGGCGCTTTGGGTCCAAGACAGGCGAGCACAATAGTTGACAGAATCTGACCCATGGAATCCAAATCGATTACCCGCCTTTTGATTGTCCTTGGCGCAATGCTGTGGGCGTTGGGCATGGTCAGTATATTCGTTCCCACGGCGGGACTTTCGGCGGCGCTGATGTGGTGTCTGGGTATCTATGTCTTTTTTGCTCTGCCGCGAACAGGCTGGCATACCCGCATCTTGCTCTTCGTTCTGGCCGTAGCCACGGTCGCGCTTGCCGCGCGCTACGACCGGTGGGACGCCATTCCGCTGGGCATGGCAAAGGCTTCGATCTTCCCGGCGTTTCTCGCCACCATCGTCCTGCTGCGGGCGACCGCGGATCAGCGGCCCGAAATCGGCGCGGCGCGGCGGCTATTCGCGGCGATCGACAGCCGTGAACAAAGCGGCGGGATTATCGTCGGCTCCCATCTGATCGGATCGATCCTTCAGGTCGGTGTTTTTGCCATCCTGGCGCCTATTCTGGGACCGGACGCCACGCTGGAGGAACGCCGCCGGGTCTTTTTGATGGCGATGCGCGGCATGGCGATGGTTCCCCTGTGGTCGCCCTTTGTCGTTGGCATGGCGGTCGCGACCGAATATCTGCCCAACGTGCCGCTCTGGCAGATCATGACGCTTGGCCTGTCGCTCGTCGTGCTCGGCATGCTGCTGTCGGTTACCGTCTTTGACCGGTCCGGCGGACCGGGCGCCATATGGCGGGCCCTGAAGACGCTGGGTCCCATCGTCCCGCCGGTGGCCATCGCCGCCCTGCTAGTCATCGGCATGACGACGACGACCTCTTATTCGACCCTGCAGTCGCTGGTTATCGTCATGCCGATCCCCTGTCTTCTGGCCATAGCCTTCGCCCCCGGCGGCAAAATAGGAGTCGCCCTGCGCGGAACGGCCCAGGGGCTCAGCCGGATCGGATCGGAAATCTCCATACTGACGTTCGCCATGACGCTGGGCATCACGTTTCAGACCTGTTTGCCCGACCTCGGTCTCCTTGCGGGGCTCCAGGCGCTCGCCCTATCGCCCACGGCCATTATTTTCATCGTTATCATGAGTATGAACCTGTTCGGACTGATGGGCGTCCATTCGATCGTCACCGGGACCATCCTGCTGGTGCTCTTTACCGGCATTCCGACCGGGGTCGCGGATCTTATTCTGTTGCAGGCGCTGCTGGTGGGCTGGGGGCTGTGCACGGCGATTTCGGTGGGTAGCCTGTCTATCGCCACCGGAGCGGCCATGTTCGAGCTCGCGCCGACCAACGCCATCAGCCTGTCGAATATCCTGTATATCTTTGTCGCTTCGGTGATTTTCGGCGCCATCCTGGCGGCGTTGAACCCGTTTCTTACGGGGTAATAAGGCGCGAATTGGGGAAAATTTAACCCTGATCAGCTATCCCGATACCAGACGCGCGGAGTCCGGCGGCGGATAGTCCTGTTACGGCGCCCGGGCAGCAACGCTAATCAAGGTATTTCAATGGGTCGCCTGTTGTTTTTCAGCCTTCTGGGTTTTATCGCGCTGGTCGTGGGACTCCCGGCGGCGGTCGTGGTCTTTAGCCTTCAAAAGGAGGCGCTGGTGGCCAAACCGGGAGATGTAAATCTCGCCGATTTCAAAAATGCCCAGAACCTGGCCGAGCGCTATGACCCCCGCCGCATGCCGCCGGACCAGGTTACGACGGTCAAGGCCACATCGGATGAGCTCGACACCCTGCTGAAAGGCGCGTTCAGCAGCATGAAACAGATAGCGACACGGGTCAAAATCACCCGGTTCGGCGTTATCGCGGCCGTGTCCGCCGAACTCCCTCTTCCCAACAACCCGCTGGGCCGTTTCCTGAACATCAGAACTGTGATCGCGCCGGCGCCGGACGGGTTCGAAATTACCCGCTTTGCGGTCGGATCGATAGAATTCCCGCCCTCCATGATCAAACCCGCCCTATTGTTCGGGCTGGACCGGCTGGTGGGCAATGGAAAGGGTCAGCCCATTCTCGATAGCATCCGGTCGGTTCAGGTCGCCGAACCGGAAGTGACCGTCGCCTTCATGCCGCCGCCCCGTCTGATGGATACGTTAAAAGAGGCCGCCAAACAGCATGCGTCGGTGAGCGATCCCCAAATTGTCCGCCGCTATTACAACGAAATCGATGATTTGTTGTCGGAGATCCCGCGGGGCAGGCAGGCATCGCTGATAGAGGTCATTCGACCGGTCTTTCAGCTGGCCCAGTCCCGTTCGCGGAAGCTCGATCCTGTCCGCGAGAACGAAGCCGCCTTGCTTGCTATCGCCATTTATTTCGGTGACGCGCGGTTTGAGCGATTTGTCGGCGAGATACGGTCCGACGAGGCAAAATCCCGACAGCGCTCACTCGATCATTTCAAGCTCAATGGACGGCACGATTTCGTCCAGCATTTCACCATATCGATCGGTCTGACGCTCACCGGTGGCGATCTCGCCGCCAATTTAATAGGGGAACTTAAAGAAGCGAAGGATTCGCAAAAGAGCAGCGGCTTCAGCTTCACCGATATCGGGGCGGACAGGGCCGGCGTAAACCTCGCGAAACGGGCCGTTTCCGGGAAGAACGCGGCGCACAGACTCCAGCGGATTCTCGCCAACTCCCATAGCGAGGATATTTTCTTCCCCCGCTTTACCGATTTGCCGGAAGGCTTGAGCACCGCCGTATTCCGCCAGCGCTACGGCGACGTCAATAGTCCGAAATACAAACGCGTCATCGCGGAAATCGACAAACGCATCTTTAAAACCCGACTGTTCAAGTAATGGAAATCCGCACACCCGCCGATCGCGCCATCTGGGCGGCCAACCGCGCCAGAATGGAAGCCGGCAACGAAAAACACACGCCCGACAGGAAACACCATTCCCGGCATTGGGGAATGTTCAAATTTTGTCTGGTTGCCTTCAGAGTATTCCTCGGTCTGACCGGCCTTTATAAGCGGGGCGTGCGCAATGCCCTTGATTTAGATCTCAAACAAGTTGAGCTTGAATTCGACAATCTGCCGCCTGAATTCGACGGCTACAGAATATTACAGATCAGCGACCCGCACCTTGATGCGCTGGACGACCTTGGTCCCAGCATTGCCAACCTGGTCAAACATTCACGTCCCAATCTTTGCGTCCTGACCGGCGATTACCGGTATCGGCTTCACGGCTCGTTCGACAAGGTCAGAGGGGCCTTCGCGACAGTTTTCGCCGCGATCAACGCACCCGACGGCATCCTGGCCATTCTGGGCAATCACGATAGTGTCCAGATGGTACCCATGTTCGAGGAGCTGGGCGCCCACATTCTGGCCAACCAGACCATCAGCCTGTCCCGCAACCAGTCAACAATTCATATTACCGGGGTCGACGACGCCTATTACTATTTCACGGACGATGCGGCATCCGCGCTGACCCGGGCGCCCGAGGGGTTTCGCATCGCGCTGGTCCATTCGCCCGAGCTCGCGCATCAGGCAAGCCGGGCGAAAATCGATTTATACCTGACCGGACACACCCATGGCGGGCAGGTATGCCTGCCGGGCGGCTACCCGATCGTCACCCATTCCCGCACCCATAAACGGTTTGCATCGGGTCATTGGACACTTGGCGAGATGAAAGGCTACACCAGCCGGGGGGCGGGTGTTTCAGGCCTTCCCGTGCGATTTAACTGCCGCGGCGAAGTCACCGTTTTCACCCTGCGGGCCAGCCAGCCTAGAGCCCTATCGGACCAAATGGCATCAATTTGATCCGATAGGGCTCTAGTTCACCGGTCACCGCCTGACCGCCCTGCCCTTTAGTCCTTCCGCGGGGTAAAGTCGCGGCATGACCCTGCCATCCCCCCGAAATCAGTCTTCCTCGACCATGACGTCGCGCGACGTCATGCTGGGAACCCTATGGGGCCTGATGGCGGCGTTCTGCCATTCTTTCATCCCCATCGCGGTCCGTCTGCTGCACCACATGCCGCCGATCGAACTGGTGTTCTTTCGCAACATCATCGGCCTGGTCCTGTTTCTGCTGATCGTTTTCTGGCATGGATTCGGTTTCGTCCAGACGAGGCGGTTCGGTTTTCATTTCCAGCGTTGTTTCCTCAATTTTACCGGCATGTGGCTGTGGTTCGCCGGCCTGGCCCTGCTGCCCATCGCCAAGGCGGTGGCGCTGCATTTCACCATTCCCCTGATGGTCGTGCCGCTCGCCATGATCCTGCTGCGCGAAAGACCCGGTCTGGGCCGGCTGATCTGCACAGTGATCGGGTTTGGCGGCGTCCTGGTCATTCTTCGTCCGGGCGCCGTGCCGGTCGATTTCTCGGTGTTCCTGGTGCTGGGATCCGCGCTCTCCTATGCGGGAGTGTCAATCTACACCCGCGTCCTGGGCGGCACCGACAGCCCCACAACCACGACATTCTATTATCATGCGCTGCTATCGATCTTCGCGCCCCTGTCGATGGCGATCGGCTGGGCCGTAGCGGCCCATATACCGGCCATGGGCTTGTCACCGGAGGCCTTCCGGTGGATTACGCCGGACTGGAAGGATGCGCCCGCCCTGCTTCTGCTCGCCGTCTCGGGCGGTCTCGCGCCCTACTGTCTGGTCCGCGCGTTCGTTCATGCCGAAGCCACCATTGTCCAGCCGGTGGAATATCTACGGCTGCCCATCACCGCGCTCTTCGCCTATCTGGTGTTCGGCCAGACCACCGACAGGTGGGTCTGGATCGGCGCCGCAATCATTGCCGGCTCGACCTACTACATGGCGCGCCACGAAAGCAGAGCGCGCATTTAAGTGAGAACGCGCCAGCCCCCCTGCCGGCCAGCCACAGGATACTCGCGATGGGTGGCCGGGAGCGGGCCGGCACGCAATTATTTAGCTGGCGGCTGATTGCTGCTCAGCAGCCAGCCCCATTTTTCCTTGGCCTTCGCCCACAGCTCGGGGTCGGGCATGTTGACCTTGGGATATCTGTCCTTCCAGTGGAATGGCCGGCAGGCATTGATGATGGCACGGCTGTTCGTGGTGTCGCCCACCGCCTTGCGGTCGGGATGGATCGATGGGTCGAGCCCGGTCGACCAGGCGGTCTTGATGATGTCGATCTGGGTCGCCGGGTCGGTGCGGAAGCACATCGCCCACATGACGTCGCCGAGATCGGTAACATCGATGTCTTCATCCACCACCAGGACGAATTTGCCGGCATAGGCGCCAACCCGGCACTGGCTCGCGATATGGCCGGCCTGGGTCGCGTGACCGGGATAGCGCTGCTTGATGGAAACGGCGGTGAACATCCGCCCGCCGCCGCATTCATGGCACCACACGGCCTGGACGTCGGGCACGCCCACCGCCTCGATCTGCTCCTTGAGCAGGGCCGAGCGCACCACCGCGCGGTAGCGCGACTGTTCTTCCGGCGGGCGCTGCGGCGGACAGCCGAGACGGATCGGATTATTGCGGTGATAGATCGCCTTGACGTCGAGCACCGGACCGGCATGTTCGGGGCTGCCGTAATAGCCGGTCCATTCGCCGAACGGGCCTTCCTGACGCTGGTTGTCGGGATAGCAGAACCCTTCGAGCACGATTTCCGCGTTGGCCGGAAATGGCAGGCCGGTATGTTTGCCCACCACCACCTGGGTAGCCTTGCCGCGATAGGCGCCCATGACATCGTATTCGCAGACGCCGTACGGGATCTCGGTTGACGACATCAGGAAGCTCAGGGGATCGACGCCCACCACCACGCAGACCGGCATGGGTTCGTTGTTCTCCATGTATTTCTGGCGGTGGATCCGGCCATGCTTGCCGGGTGAGATATAAAACCCGACGGTTTTCTTATCATGCACCATGACCCGGTAGGTGCCGACATTGATCCAGTCTTCCACCGGATCGCGGGTGACGTTGAACGACCCAGTGCCGATATAGCGCCCGCCGTCTTCGGCATGCCACAGCGGCACCGGGAATGAGAGCACGTTGACGTCGTCGCCCTCCATGACATTTTCCATCACCGGGCCGGTCTCTACCACCTCATACGGGATGGGGTGCTGGATGATTTCCTTGAAGGCGTTGTTGAACGCCTGGCTCAGCTCGAACTTGTTCAGATGGGCGGGAAAGCCGAGCGTGATGTTCTGACGCTGGCCGCCAAAGAAATTGGTGAACACGCGATGGCCCTTGGGATAGCCGGGAATCTCGTCGAACAGCGCCGAGGGCGCGGCTTCACTGTGCTGCAGCAATTCGGTCGCGAGCCCGATATCCTCGTCCCAGGTCGCGCCATCGATGCGCCGCAGTTCACCGAGCCTGTCGACCTCTTCGATATACTCACGAAGATCGGTGTAGGTGACATTGTGCTTCAAATTGCTGATCCGCGAGCCATCCATCGCAACGTCTCCCTGAAATTCAGGATAGTAGGCTCAAAATAAGCTACCCGGTGGGGTCTGTAAATGGCAGGGCGATGGCGTGAACGGACAAATCGTGCGAAGGATGGAATAAGTCATCAGCCTCGTAACCCCGCTCGTCATTGCCGGGCATGACCCGGCAATCCAGAAAACAAAAGACTGGATGCCCGGGTCGGGCCCGGGCATGACGAAACAGGAATGTTCCAGTCGTGTCCCATCCTTCCAAAAATCCCGCCAATAACCTGAGGGGCGTCTTATGGGGCCTGGGGATGATGGCCGGGCTCGGCGGCGTTTCCGTCGCCATCCGGGCGCTCAAACCCGATATCGCCCTGCAGGAATTGTTGTTCTTCCGCGCGTTCATCGGGCTGATCGCCATTTCCCTCTTCATGCTGCCCAAGGGCTGGCGCTCCTTGATCCCGCGCCGGCCCGGCCTGCAGATCGTGCGCAACCTGTTCCATGTGAGCGCCCAATATTGCGTCTTCTTTGCCATCGCCATCATTCCGCTGGCCGAGGTCACCGCCATCGAATTCACAGTGCCGCTCATCACCTGCCTGATGGCGGCGCCGCTGCTCAAGGAGAAGATCGACCGCACGAGATGGATTGGCATGATCGTGGGGTTTATCGGCATTCTGTTGGTCGTCCGGCCGGTATTTGAGGAAGTCCCCCCTGCCATGCTCATCGCCATCTTCGGGGCCGTGCTGTTTTCGTACAACACGATCCTGGTCAAGATCCTGTCCCAGGTGGAAGAGGCCGGCACCATGGTGTTCGTGATGAATGCGATCCAGTCCCTGGTGCTGCTGGGCCCGGCGTACTACGTTTGGACCACACCGGAATTGCATCACGTGCCATGGCTGCTGATGCTCGGACTGTCGGGCATTCTGGCGCACTATTGCCTGAGCCGGGCGCTCGCCATCGCCGACACGTCGGTGGTGCTGCCGCTCGATTTCATCCGCCTGCCCTTCATCGCCCTGATCGCCTATACGGTGTGGGGCGAAACCTTCTCCCCGTGGAGCGCGCTCGGCGCCGTCATCATCATCGGCAGCTCCTACTTCGCCATCATGAAGGTACGGCGGGAGGGGTAGGGTCGACTTACCGTCGCCCTAACTGCGTCTTGCCAAACAATATATCGCGGGATTTATCGTCCAGCACGTCGCGGGTCTTGGCGCGTTTGTCGGTGAGCAGCTTCATACCTTCCTGAACGGCGTCACGCTTGGCGATTTGGTCGAACCAGCGTTTGACGTTGGGAAAATCTTCCCAGGGCTGGCCGTGGTAGCGGTGCACCCGGACCCAGGGCCAGCAGGCCATGTCGGCGATGGAATAATCGCCGCCGGCCAGATAGTCAGCCTCGGCCAGCCTGCGGTCCATCACCCCGTACAAGCGCCCGGCCTCGTCGGTGAAGCGCTGGATCGAATAGGGCACGCGCTCCGGCGCGGCGTCGCGGTAGTGATGGGCCTGACCCAGGATGGGGCCCAAATTTGCCATCTGGAACATGAGCCACTGCATCACGGAATAGCGTTCGTTGCCCGTCGCCGGCAGGAATTTTTCGTACTTTTCCGCGAGATAAATCAGGATCGCCCCGGATTCAAAAACAGAAATATCTCGGCCCTCCGGCCCGTCGTGATCGACGATTGCGGGCATGCGGTTGTTCGGCGATAGGACGAGAAAGTCAGGCTTGAACTGATCGCCCGCCGTGATGTCCACCGTCACGACCTCGTATTCGAGCGCGCATTCCTCCAGCATGATGGAGATTTTGTGCGCATTGGGCGTCGGCCAGGCGTAGAGGGTGATCATGGAAATTTACCACGGATAGATACCCCCCACCCCGGCCCTCCCCCACAAGGGGGGAGGGGGAATTTATCTTCGTTACCGTCGTTAACTGTGCGCGCTCTAAAGCCCTCCCCCTTGAGGGGGGAGGGTTGGGTGGGGGTGATCAGCTCGATATCGATTACCTGGCGCATTCGCTAAACCGCCGCCGCGATAGCCTCGCCGACCTCTTTGGTGCTGGCGGTGCCGCCGAGGTCGCGGGTGCGGGGGCCGCCGTTTTTCAAAACATCTTCGAAGGCGGACACCACCGCCTGGGCGGCTTCGGCCTCACCCAGATGATCCAGCATCATGGCGCCGGACCAGATCTGGGCGATGGGGTTGGCGATGCCCTT
This sequence comes from Pseudomonadota bacterium, assembly GCA_027624735.1. Lineage (GTDB taxonomy): Bacteria > Pseudomonadota > Alphaproteobacteria > MPNO01 > UBA2964 > JAQBTY01. Next base: position 16,735 of record JAQBTY010000017.1, read on the forward strand.
TCCGGCTATATCGGGGGCCGACCCGTGCACGGGCTCGAACATGGACGGCATCTCGCGGTTGGGGTTGATGTTGCCGGACGGCGCGATACCGATGGAGCCGGCCACCGCCGGACCGAGATCGGACAATATGTCGCCGAACAGATTGGAGCCCACCACCACGTCGAACCAGTCGGGATGCAACACGAAATGCGCCGTCAGGATATCGATATGATACTTGTCGCTCTCGATCTCGGGAAAATTGGCGGCCATGGCGGCGAACCGCTCATCCCAATAGGGCATGGAATGGATGATGCCGTTGGATTTGGTGGCGCTGGTTACCTTTTTACGGCCATGCATTTTCGCCAGTTCGAACGCGTAGCGCATGATGCGGTCGCAGCCGCGCCGCGTGAAGACCGCTTGCTGGGTGGCGAGCTCGTGTTCGGTGCCGCTGTAAAGGCGGCCGCCGATTTCCGAATATTCCCCTTCGACATTCTCGCGCACCACGAAAAAATCGATATCGCCGGGCTCGCGGCCTTTCAACGGGCTCTCCATCCCTTCCAGCAGCCGCACCGGGCGCAGATTGACATACTGGTCGAACTCGCGCCGGATGGGGATCAGCATATCCCACAGCGAGATATGATCGGGCACGCCGGGCCACCCCACCGCGCCCAGGAAGATGGCGTCATGGTCGCGCAGCCGGTCGATGCCGTCGGGCGGCATGAGGTACCCCTTTGACTCATAGGTCGAGCAATCCCAGGGGAACTCGGTCCAGTCGAAGTCGATGCCGTATTTCGCGCCGGCGGCTTCCAGCACACGCTGGCCCTCCGGCACCACTTCCTTGCCGATGCCGTCCCCGGCGATCACCGCGATCTTGTAGCGCGCCATATGATTTGCCTTTCGTTGGCTGCTCTATCCGTCAACTATCGCCCGCATCGCTTGATGCGAAAAGGGGATTATGCGGCAGGCTTCTTCGAGCCGCGCCCGACCGCATAGGTCGTCGCGCAAAAGATCACCACCGCCCCGATCCAGGTCCAGAGATCGGGAAATTCGCTGAACAGCACCCAGCCAAAGACCGCCCCGATGGGCATGCGCATGAAATTCACCGGCTGCACCACCCGCGCCGGCGCCAGCGAAATCCCCCGCGCCACCAGGACATATCCCAGGGTAGACAGAAACCCGACCCCCAGGATCAGCGGCAAGTCCGTCAACAAGGGCGTTTTCCATTCTATAACAGCCATGGGCAACGATATGGGGACCAGCCAGACATTGGCATAGAAGACGATGGTCGTCGCCGACAGGGTGCGCGACAGGGATTTGATCACCGTATTGACGCTGGCATAAAAGAACGAGCTCGACAGCGCCGCCACCGCACCCAGCGAAATCTCGATCATGCCGGGCCGGAGCACGATCAGCACGCCGGCAAACCCGACCAGGGTCGCCGCCCAGCTCGCCATATCGGCCCGTTCGCGCAGGAACAGGATGGCGAAAGCGATGCTGAACAGCGGCGTGATGAACTGAAGCGCGAAGAAATCGCCCAAAGGCATGCTCGATGCCGCCACCAGCCAGAACAGAATGCCAAGATAGGAGAGTATTCCGGTCATCAAGACGGCGACCGGCCGCTCGGGCCAGAGCCGCGCTCTTGTGTGCCGAAGAAATATGGGCGCCAGCACGACAACAGCGACAATTGCGCGAATGAAGGTCAGCTCGTAGGGCGAATAGGCATCGCCGAGCTGGCGCATCAGGCTGGCGGAGGCGACATAGCAGGTGCCGCTGATCAGCATCCAGAACGCGCCCTGTACGGCGGTGGGAATGGCGGTCACGCGGTGGCCTTCTTACGCGTGGCGGCGCCGTGCTGTACGGCGTACCAGGCGGCGGCGAAAATGATCACCGCACCGATCCAGGTCCACAGATCGGGAAATTCACTGAACATAAGGAAGCCGAACAGGGCCGCCAGGGGCATGCGCATGAAATTCATCGGCTGCACCACCCGCGCATCGGCCAGTGAAATGGCATTCGCCACACAGAACTGCGCCAGAGTGGCAAACAGAGTGACGCCAAGCAGGGTCGGCACATCCGCCCAGAGCGGCGTTTTCCACACAAAGTAGGCCGGGATCGCCGATACCGGCACAATCAGGAAATTGACATAGAACGTCATAACCGTGGGCGAATCGTGGCGCGACGCGACCTTGATCAGCGTATTGACCAGCGCGTAGCTCAGCGCCGTGGCAATGGCCGCCATGATACCGATGCTCATCGGTATGTAACCGGGGCGGACGATAATCAGCACGCCGCCGAACCCGACGATCGCAGCAAGCCAGCTTTTCAGCGTCACGTTCTCACGCAGCAGAAGCGCGGCGGCGCCGATGGTGAAGAGCGGCGAGGCGAACTGAATGGCGAAAAAATCACCGACCGGCACCGTTTCGGCGGCGTAAAACCAGAACAGGATGGCTATATAGGTCGTCACCATCCGCAAGCCATGGATATGGATGATCCTGGTCTTGAGCTGGCTAAGGCCGCCCCTGAGCACGACCGGCGTCAGCACGCACACCGCGACAACACAGCGCAGGAATGCGAGCTGAAAGGTATCGTAACTGCCATCCAGATAGCGCGTGAGCGTCGCAGACGAGACATAAAACAGAGACGCGAACAGCATCCAGACCGCGCCTTTGATGGCATCGGATTTAACCGGATTGGTCACTTAGCCGTCGCCTCCCGCCGAATGACATAATACGCAGAGCCAAAAATCAACACGGCGCCGACCCAGGTCCAGGGACCTGGAAGCTGGCTGAACATCACATAGCCGATCACGACGGTAAAGGGCAGGCGGAGGAAATCGAACGGCCACACCACCCGCGCATCGGCCGACGAAATGGCCCGCGCCAGCGCCCATTGGCCCAGCGTCGTAAACACCCCAAGCGCGATGATCCAGGGGACCGATGCCAGCCCAGGCCAGCGCCAATCGAACAGCAGCGGCAGCAGCGCCAGGGGCAGCATGATCACATTGCCATAAAGCGTGATGGTGGTCGTGTCCTCGGTCCGCGCCAGCATCTTTATGACCAGATTGGACACGCTGTAGAAGCCGGCTGACGCAATGGCCGCCAGTGCGGCGAGACTGATCACCGCGAAACCCGGCCGCAAAATCACCAGCGTGCCGGCGAAGCCGACGAAACACGCGATCCAGGTCCCCGTGCCGGCGCGTTCGTGCAGCACCATCACAACGGCAAGGATGGAGAACAGCGGCATGGTGAATTGCAGCGCCTGCACATCGGCGATGGCGATATGCGCCAGCGCGTAATAGGTGGTCAGCATGGCAAGATAGGTGAGTACGCCCCGCAGCAGAAACAACGGCAGCCGCTGCATCGGAAATCCGGCGCCGCCCCCCTTGCGCGCCATCATCCAGGGCAGCAGGAACGCGACGCCCACGACTGTGCGCCAGAAGACGGTCTCCATCGGGTTCAGCGCACCCGACAGCTGCTTGACCAGGCCGGCGTTGACCGAATACCCGATGGCGGCGAGCACCATCCAGCCGATGCCGCGCAGGGCGGCCGCCCTGTCGGATTCAGCGTTCATTTTCGCCGCAATCCCGCTTCGCGGCGCAACACGTCATACGCCCCGGCGAAAATCACCACCGCCCCGATCCAGGTCCATTTGTCCGGCAACTCGGCGAACATGATCCAGCCGATCAGCGCCGCCCACGGCAGCCGCAGGAAATTGAACGACTGCACGATACGGGCGTCCGCCTCGCGGATGGAATAGGTGAGACAGAGCTGCGCCAGCATGAACAACGTGCCCATGGCCAGGATCCAGGGCGCATGGTGCCAATCGGGGGTCACCCAGCTATAGGCGGCGGGGATGGCGGCCAGCGGGATGATGATCGCGTTGGAAGCCAAGGTGATCAGGACCGGGCTTTGGGTCGCGCCCAGCTTGCGGATTACGATGTTGGCCGCGGCAAACGCCAGGGCGGAAATCAGCGCCGCCAGCGCACCCGGATTGAGCGCCACAAACCCCGGCCGGATGATGATAAGCGCGCCGGCAAACCCGATGGCACAGGATATCCAGCCGCGAAGGCCGACATACTCGCCGAGGATCCAGCTGGCCAGCAGAATGGTGAAGATCGGCACGGTGAACAACAGCGACTGCACATTGGCGATGTCGAGCACGCTATAGGCATAAAACGACGTCAACATGCCGATAAAGGACAACACGCCGCGCGCGGCGAACAGCCCCAAATGGGGCCGCGCCGCCACCAGGGATCCGCGTGGCAGCTTCATTGCCATGGGGATCAGCCCCATGGCGCTGATGGTACTGAAAAACAGCAGCAGTTCGAAGATTCCGAATTCGAAGGAAAGCTTGCGCACCAGCCCGCTGGCGCAGGCCTGGAAACCGGTGCACAGCACCATCCAGAGGATACCCCTGAGCGCCGCGTTCTGAATGGTCGGAAACACTAAGCCGTGCCTCCCGCGACCGAACCCATCGCCGCTGATTTCCTGGCCCGCCCCTCATGCCAGATGATGTAGTAGGTGGCGAAAAAGATCACCGCGGCGCCGACCCAGGTCCAGAAATCAGGGAGCTCGAGGAACAGGAAATAGCCAAGGGCGGTCCCGAAAAACATGCGGGTAAACTGGAAGGGCTGCACGATCCGGGCATCTGCCGCCCCCACCGCCCGGATAAAGCTATAGCCGCCGGCAACGCCGAACAGGCCGATCCCGATGATCCACGGAAGCTGCGCCCAGCTCGGCGTCACCCAGAAAAACAGGGTCGGCGCCAGCGCGAGCGGCAGCATCAGAAGATTGGTATAAAACGTCACCGTCCCGGACCCTTCCGTCCGGGACAGCAATTTCAAGGTGGTGTTCGATCCCGCCGACAGTAGCGCGGCGCCGAGGGCGGCGAAGGCCGCCAGGGACATCTCCACGATGCCCGGCCTGATGACAATCAGAACGCCGCAAAACCCCACCAGACAGGCTGCCCAGCTTTGGACGCTGGTATGCTGCTTCAGGACCAGGACGGCAAGCAGGATGGTAAAAAGCGGGATGGAATATTGCAGGGCGTAGACATCGGCGATCGGCAAGTGGGCGAGCGCGAAAAACAGCAACACCATGGAGGTAAAGGCGAAACAGATCCGCAGTCCGTAGATGGGGATTTGGGATACCCGGCGGGACTCTCTGGCCGACGTCAGCAGCCACGGCACCAGCACCAGCACGCCGATCACGTTGCGAAACAGCACCAGCTCGATGACCGGTATCTCACCGCCCAGGCTACGCACCAGCGCCCCCATCACCGAATTGAAAAAGGTCGCCGTACACATCCAAAAGATGCCAGCCATGGCGCCGGTTTTGAGGAGGCGGTGTTCCATCTGTCCCTGTTGGCAAACCGCGCTGAAACGCACGGCCGCCTGTTCTTGATTTGCTAGAGCACTATCCGACCAAATGGAACCATTTGGTCGGATAGTGCTCTAGCGGGACTTTAGCGGCAATGGGCACGCCATGCACGGTTTGTCAGGACGCGGATACGGCGGCCCTTTAATCGAACAGCGACAGCTGGGTTTCCATTTCCGAAATGCTGAGGGCGTAATCGATGCCGTCGCGGGCGTTGACGATCTTGGTGGGCAGGATGTGGGCCAGCTGGCGTTGCAGATCCATCGCGAACCGGGCGGAAAAGCCGGCTTTCCAGGCGAGGGCGACGATGGTCCGGGCGCTTTTTACCCGCACCATGCGGTGGACCGTTTCGGCCCGATAGCCGGACCGCAGCGCCAGCGCCTCTATCACAAAATCGTTTTGCCAGCGTTCCAGCGCCGCGGCGACCACATCGTCGGTCAGCGATCCTTCCTCGAACAAACGCCTCGCTTGGGCTTCCGGCGTATTGGCGCTCACGGCTTCAGGGTCAGACGATACATTCGCGGATTTTGCCCCGGATTTCGCGATTACCGCGCGAACCGCCGGCTTGTCGTCGCGCGACTCTATGGCCTTGTTGATCGCGCTGACGCTTTGTTGATCGAGGTCTTTTCGCCCGCACAGGGTTTTCAACAGGGGTTGAACAACGAATTTGGCGAGCTTGATCAGCATCCCCGCCGACATATCCTTGCGGTCGACCAATGGCGGCTGCAGCTCTGTCACGGTTGCCGACCGATCGACCAGCGCCTCAAGCACCGGCGCGGAAAGTTTCGATCCGGGATTGGCGATCATACTGGCCACGGCGAAGGTTTCACCCTGCTTGATCAGCGTATCGGCGAGATCTGGAGACAGGCTGTCCCGGCCGGCAATGGCCTGCCCTACCCAGCCGGGCGCGTCCTTGAGGATAGACACCATATCGTCATCCGTCAGGACCGGGGATGTGCGCAAAACAGGCCCGGCGACGGTCTCATCCGAATCGCGCGCCAGTCCCAGAACCAACAGATGCGGGGCGTTGGCGTCATTTTTCAAGGCTTCGCTAAGGATGCCGCGGACTTTGACCACCGTGTCATGCATCAGCGTTTCGAGGATCGTATAGCCCATGCGCCACATATCGCGCCGCGCCTCCGATTCGAGACCGGCGCCGACAATTTTCCGGGCGACCGCGCACCGCACCGAGATATTATAGTCTTTCGACAGATTGACGTCGGCTTTGTTCGGCGTTGACGGGTTTTCGCCGACCGCGCGGCGAACGCCGACGTCAGAATCTTCCGAAAGATAGTAGAGAAACTCCGGCAGGGTACGCGGATTGGAAGCCAGCTCCATCCGTTCTTCCACATTATCGCCGCGCACTATATTGATGGCGCGGTCGTAATCGACTGCCGCAGCGGTCATCGCAACGTTCCTTTTGGTGGTCAGGAACGGTAATGTGCGAGCATTAAGGTTTGGTTTCGCCGGACCGCCATCGCTTGTGATCTGCAAAAAAAGTCACATATTGATAACAATAGAAAACCAGGACACCCGCCAAATGCGCCACCTGAAACATTTTTTTCTTATCATTGCGTTAACCATGCCTCTCGGCGCGCAAGGGCAAACGCCGGACACGCCGACCAGCAGGATGAATGCTTTGTCCTGCGAGCCACTGCCGGCACCGCTGGAGACCGACGTGCAGATACTGGACAATGCCGAGCGATTTGTCGCCTTCAAGGCCCAGTTCGAAAAGGAGTTGCGTTCCAGAGGCGTAAAGCTGTCGAGCACGGCGCCGCTGATAGCAACCTTGGACATCAGAACGGTGCGCGAATTTCAGAGTGAGACGAAAGACCCCCTGTTTGAGAAACACGCCGGCCAGGACAGCAGCAATATCGGGCAGGACAGCACCATTTTCATGCGCGGCAATGTCTTTTCGAACAGGGGAAAAAGCATTCTCGGCGGTGCGCAGGGGCGGTCTGAAAAATTTTCGCTGAACCAGCTACAGGTATCCGTCAGCATTAACGATCGCACGAACGGACGCTGCCTCTGGCAGGGCGAGATCCTGCATGATCTCCACGGCGACGATGACCCCGACGCCGTCACGCCCAAAACCTTTCCGTTCCTCGCTCGCGCCCTGGGCAAACCCGTTCGGAACAGAGCACTGACGATCTACCCGTAACTTCCTACCCGTAACGTCGTCTTATTCGGCCGCTTCCGTCTCGAGCCTCGGCGTCAAGTCGAAGGCTTCCGCCAGTAGCTCGTAGGACCGGCAGCGGGAGGCGAAATCCGGGCAGATGGTGAGTACGACGAATTCATCGACGCCAAACTGATTACCCACCGCTTCCAGATCCGAGCGCACTTTATCCGGCGTGCCCCAGATAAAACGCTGACGATTATACAGACGCAGCTGTTCTTCCTGCGGCGAATACACGTAGGCCTCGGCCTCCTGGATGGTGGGCACGGGACCGGACCGGCCGGTGCGCTGACGGACCGAGGACAGATCCCGGCATTTTATCAGACGCTCCGCTTCTTCTTCCGTATCGGCACAAAGAACAAAGACGCCGATGCTCGCGACCGGCTCCGGCCAGCGCTCGGACGGGCGGTACTCGTCACGATAGACCGACATGGCGGCTGTCCCGGCATTGCCGGCGATAAACTGGGCGAACGAAAACGGACAGCCAAAATAGGCGGCGAGCGAAGCGCTCTGATCACTGGACCCCAGCAGCCAGACCGGCGGTGCGGTCGGTCCCGACGGCATGGCACTAATTCGGGCGAAGGGATGATCTTCGGGCATCGATCCGTCGAGAAACGCGATCAGGTCCCTCACCTGCATGGGGAAATGTTGTGCGCCGATGGCGCCCGG
>JAQBTY010000393.1 GCA_027624735.1 Pseudomonadota bacterium
AATCAGGACATCAGAGAATCAGACCACGCCGCATCCGTCCAGTGCAGACTTCGTCAACGGGCTGTTAAGCCCCACCCGCGCCGTCTGTCTAACCCTCTCATGGCACTTCGGCCAGCAAATCTTCCAGCAGCGCGTTGAACCGGTCGGGATACTCCAGATAGATCATATGGCCGATCCCCGCAATCTCATGATGGCGAATACCGGGCATGGCGTCGGCGATATCCTTGACCATTTTCCGGCCCGCCGTCCTGTCGTGCTCGCCGGAGACGATCATCGCCGGCACGCGGACCTTGCCGGTCCATTCGAAGATGTTGGCATGGCGCAGCGAGCGGAACTGGCGGAGGTAGCCCGCCTGGTTCATGGACGCCGTCACTTCGATCCCCCGCGCAACCACATCCGGCTGCGCATCGGGTGAACAGGATCGCGGGGCGTGCAGCGCGGCAAAACCATCGACACCCAGCTTTTCCAGTTCCTCGATCCGCGCCGTGATGCCGGCTTCGCGCCTTTTCACGTCTTTTTCTTCGCCGCCGCCGATCACCGCCTGTGCCAGCGTCAGCGACAGCACCCGGCCGGGATAGGCGCGGTTGAAGGCGGTCACCATGATGCCGCCATAGGAATGGCCGACCAGATGCGCTTTTTCGATGCCCAGCGCATCCAGAAAACCGGCCATCGCCATGATGTAATCGCCGACCGACGGCAGGTCGGTCTCGAACGGCGAGGAGCCGCCATAGCCCGGCGCATCCCAGCCGATCACCCGATAGCGGTCGGAGAATTGTTCATACTGGGTTTCCCAATTGCCGGAGCCGCCGCCCATGCCGTGAACGAAAAACAGCGCCGGCGCGTCCGGGTTTTCCGGCCCCCGCTCGCGGTAGCTGATTTGATGCTCACCGGCATCGATGTGCTTGAGCGCGGGAACAGCCATGACGATTCCTATTTGATGCCAAACATGGCCAGCAACCGTTGCCACCAGGAACCGGCAGCGGAGGAGGCATCGGCCACCGTCCCGCCCCCAATCTGTGCGGCCAGTCTGGTGAAAAACTGACCGACCACCATCTTGGCGGCCCCTTCGAGCATGCGCCCGCCGATGGCCGCGGCCTTGCCGCTGATCTCCACCCGGTAATCATATGAAATCCGCGTACCCTGCCCCTCCGCGACCAAAGTCACATGACCGCCGCCGCGCGAGGAGCCCAGCGGTCCGATGAGCCCGCCCGAGAGCGTCGCCGATAGGGGCGCCACGAGATCGGTGAGCGCCACGTCGGCGACAAACCGTCCGCGCACCGGCCCGACACCGAGACTGACCTCGGCGCGGTAGGCATTCTCGCCGACCAGATCGAGCCCGTGACAGCCGGGGATCACGGCGGCCAGCGCCGTCGGATCCAGCAACGTGCGCCAGACGTCCACCGGCGCCGCCGCGATGAAACTGTCCCCGGTGCCGGTCAAGGCGGCCCCGGACGCGACTGTCTCCGTCACCTCGCTGCTCGCCGGCCGCGCTTTTTCCTCGCCATGCATCAGGGCGCTGATCTTGGCCGGGGTCAGCGGCACCACGACGTTATCGACGCCCAACGCATCACAGACCGCGTTGGCGAGACAGACCGGCGTCGACATGCAATTGCCCTCCGCCGCGCCCTTGGCGCCGAGCGGCGTAAACGGTGACGGGGTTTCCATGTGCAGCAGCACCGGCTCCGGCACTTCATACGCCGTCGGCACCAGGTAATCGGCGAAGGTGCCGGACAGGAAGCTGCCGTCCTCGGCGTAGCAGAATTCCTCGTACAGGGCCGCGCCCACGGCCTGGCCATAGGAGCCATAGACCTGGCCTTCGACGATTTTGGGATTCATCATGATTCCCGGATCGTGCATGGTGACATATTTGTCGATGCGGATTTCGCCCGTGTCGGGGTTGATTTCGATGCCGCAATAATCGAACACGAAGCCGTAGGTCAGCGAGGTGTTGATGCGATCGTCTTCACCGGGCGTCGTCAATTGCGGCGGCGCCCAGGTCGCGGTCTCGCGCAGCGCCGCGTCCATCCCGTCCGGCAGCAGTCCGGGCGACCAGTGCGTACCGCCGGCGACCCGGCGGAAACTCAAGCTGTTGTCCGGATTGTCACGATCGAAAATCTGGCCGCCGCCGAATTCCACCTGATCCACCGGCACATTCAAATTCTGGGCGGCAATCCGCGCCAGCTTGTCGCGCACTTTCTTGGCCGCCAGATGGCCGGCCACCGCGGTCCCCGGCGAAAACCGGCAGGAATAGGTGCCGGCGGCGATGGACCACGGGTCCTTGTGGGTGTCGTGTTCCGTGTTGACGCGAATATCGGTCGGCCGCAGCCCAAGCTGATCGGCGACGATCTGCGACAGGACCGTGCCATGGCCCTGGCCCTGCGGCGTGGTGTCGCTGGTCACGCTGACCGATCCCAGCGGGTCCACATTGACCGTCGCCATGGAGATGGCGCCATCCTGAGACCCCCGCTTGCGGCGTTCGTCGACCGGCACGATGGTGCTGAGATAGCCCATGTTGGACATGCCGGGCTCGACCACCGCCGCATAGCCGATGCCATAAAGCCTTCCCTCGGCCCGCGCCGCGTCCCGGCGCTTCAGCAGGTCGGCCAGCCCGCCCTGCTCCACCGCGATATCCACCGCCTTGGGATAATCGCCGGAATCATAAAGCGCGCCCGCCGGCGATTCATAGGGAAATACATCCGCATCCAGCAAATTCTTGCGGATCACATCGAGCGGATCGAGCCCCAGCGTGACCGCGATTTTGTGCATCAGCCGTTCGATGGCGAAATACATCTGCGGCCCGCCGAACCCGCGCACCAGCCCGCCCGGCGTCTTGTTGGTCATCACAAGCTGGTTGGTGACATCGAGATTGCGCACCTTGTAGGCGCCGGACAGCGCGCCATGCATGCGATAAAGCGGTCCCGGCATGGGCGACCGCAAATAGGCGCCGTAATCGTCCAGCTGGGTCATCCGCATGCCGGTCATGGTGCCGTCGCGCTTGACCGCCGCCGAGATGGTGAGGACCCGGTTGGGCGCGGACGACGCGGCCGTCAGATGCTCCAGCCGGTCTTCCACCCATTTCACCGGTCGGCCGCTCAGCTTCGAACACAGCCCCATCAGGACGATATAGGGCAAAACCGCCTGTTTTACGCCGAAACTGCCGCCCGAATTGGCCGGCGTGCGCAGCCTGACATTGCTTTCCGGAACCCGGAATGCCCGCGCCATGACGGGATGGCCGGTATAAGGCCCCTGGAAATTCGAAAAGACATCGTAGAGATCGTCATCGGCCTGATACTCCACCATGGCGACGAACCCCTCTATAGGGGTGAGGGAATTGCGCGGATATTCGAGCGCCAGCGACACGGTCTCATCGGCCTCGGCAAAAGCCTTGTCCGGATCGCCATAAATGAAATTGCGATCCGACAGGAGATTGGTTCCGGCTGCCTCATGCACCAGCACCGCGCCGTCCTTGGCCGCCTCGGTGGCATCGATGACCGGCTTCAGCACCTTGTAGTCGACCAAGATCTGATCGAGCGCGTCCTCGGCGAGATAGCGATCCTTGGCAAGCACGATCGCGACGGCTTCACCGACGAAGCGCACCCGGTCGACCGCCAGCGCCCATTCGTTAAGCGGCTGTTTGACGATGACCAGAAACGGATCGGAAATGGCCTTGATATCCTCGCCCGTATAGACCGCGCGGACGCCCGGCAGCGCCTGGGCTTTCGTTACATCGATGGCGACGATATCGGCGTGCGCGTGGGGCGAGCGAAGGATTGCCGCATGAAGTGTTCCCGTCGGGGTGGGATAATGATCGGCAAACCGCGCCCGGCCGGTGAGAAGGCGCGCATCCTCCACCCGCTCGACCGATTGACCGACATATTTTTCCGCTGTCGCCTGCTTCGCCACTTATTATTCTCCGTAATTTCGTTCGCGCTACTCTATCGATCCACACTCGGCTGTCATCCCGCCA
>JAQBTY010000394.1 GCA_027624735.1 Pseudomonadota bacterium
GCCCGATCCAGCAATTCGATGCGGTCGAGCCACCGGCGCGCCAAATCGAGCGCCGCGTCTTCAGCCCGCCGGTAAGCCGGCAGCCCCAGCAACCCCGCCACTGAAAACATCGATGCCCGCATCAACGCTGTGTGCTGTGCGACAACGAGATTTTCCAGCACCGACATCTGCGGAAACAGACGCAAATTCTGGAATGTCCGCGCCACGCCCGCGTCACGCGCGATCCGGACCCCTTCCATCTGCTCAAGCTGAAACGATCCGTCCGGCCGCCTTACGGTCAAACGTCCGACACTCGGCGGGTAGAATCCGGTCAGGCAGTTGAACACCGTGGTCTTTCCTGCCCCGTTCGGCCCGATAATCGCCGTTATGTCACCGCCCGCGGCATCGAACGACAGATCGTCGATTGCGACGAGCCCGCCAAAACGCATGGTCAAATGCTCGACCGATAAAAGCGCGTCGGTTTCCGTCATGGCCCGCCCGCCGCTCTGTCGGGTCTAAGGGTTATTGTCGGGACCCGATAGGATAACAAACCGCGCGGCCGCCAGATCATGATCAGGACCATCAATGCGCCAAAGGCGAGCATGCGGTATTCCTGAATTTCCCTGAACCATTCCGGCAGACCGATGAGAACAATCGCCGCGATCACCACGCCGATCTGACTTCCCATCCCGCCAAGCACGACGACGGCCAGGATGATCGCGGATTCGATAAAGGTAAAACTTTCCGGGCTGATAAAACTCTGGCGGGTCGCAAAAACGGTTCCGGCCATGCCGCCGAACATGGCGCCCAGCGCAAACGCCGATAATTTGATATTGGTCGGGTTCAGCCCCAACGCCCGGCAGGCGATTTCATCTTCGCGCAGCGCCTCCCATGCCCGGCCAATGGGCAGTTTGCGGATACGTAAAATAAACGCGTTGATCAAAAGGGCCAACACCAGGACCACGTAGAACAGGAAAATGATGCGGTGGGTGGAACTGTAGGACAGGTCGAAATACTGGTGGAAGGATTCCACGCCTTCCGGCGGCCGCCGGCTAAAGGAAAGACCGAAGAAACTCGGCTTGGGAATACCCGAAATCCCATCGGGTCCGCGCGTCACCGGCACCCAGTTGATCAAAATGATACGGATCATCTCGCCGAATCCAAGGGTGACAATGGCAAGGTAATCGCCTCGCAGCCGGAGCACCGGAAACCCCAGGAGCACACCCAAAAAGGCCGCCATCAATCCGGCGATGGGCAGACAAACCCAGAAGGACATATCGAAATTTTGGGCCAGCAGCGCGAAGCTGTAGGCGCCAACCGCGTAGAAGGCGACATAGCCAAGATCGAGCAGCCCAGCCAGCCCGACAACGATGTTGAGCCCCCAGCCCAGCATGACGTAAATCATGATGAGGGTCGCAAGATCCAATAATCTCCGGTCCGCGAAAGGCATCAGAGGCAACGCAATGGCAAAGACGACAAGCGCGGCGCCAAGCCAGGGGCTCACCCGTTGCAGGAGAGGCGCGCCGGACTGCCGTTCGGCCGCCGCACTATCAGTTATTTTATCCTCGCGCGCCCCGCGCGACTGAAGCCGGCTCGCCTTAACAATGGCTCTGACGCCCCACACCGCCACGACCACACCGCCAGCAATACAAAGCGTCTGCAGCAAACGGTTCGGAAAGGGGAACATCCAACCGGCGGCGGCGCTTGCGATGCCGCCGACGATTGCCGGCCACGCCATGGCACGCTGCGTCAACACCAGCGCGTACCGCCCGAGAAAAACCAGCCCGACGGCAATGGCGACATCGCCAAACCTTGTCTCGATCACCAGCCCCGTAACATGAGTCTTCGCGTGAAGACCGATCAGCGGAATCATCAGGGCCGCGGCGACCGCGGCGGTAATCATCGCCTCTTTCAGGGCCTCGGCAAGTATCGAGTTTCGGGCGGAAAGGGCGCCGCTCACGGCTAGACTTTTTCGACTTCGGGAAGGCCCAACAACCCCGTCGGACTAAAAATCAGGACAAGGACCAGGATCGCGAACGCCGCCACGTCTTTGTATTCGATGGTGAAATATCCGGACCAGAAGGCTTCGATCAACCCGATCAGCAGGCCCCCTAACATTGCTCCCGGGACCGAACCGATCCCGCCAAGGACAGCGGCGGTAAAAGCCTTTATGCCGGCGAGAAATCCAACATAAAAATCGATCACCCCGTAATAAAGAGTAATCATCAATCCCGCGACCGCGGCAAGGGCCGCCCCCAGGACAAACGTAACCGAGATGGTGCGGTCAACGTCAATGCCGATTAACGCCGCCATGGTCCTATCCTGTTCGCAGGCGCGTTGGGCGCGGCCCAGGGCGGTCTTTGAGATCACCATCCAGAAGCCCACCATGAGCGCAGTGGTGACCGTCATAATAATGATCTGCATATAGCTGAGCGTAACCGTAAAGATCGCCCCTCTGTATAGCTCTATCCCACCCGAAATGACCGGCTGCAGCGCCTTCACCCGGGCGCCCTGACTTATCTGGACGAAATTTTGCAGGAAAATCGACATGCCGATCGCGGATATAAGAGCCGCCAAACGTGGCGACCCGCGCAACGGCCGGTAGGCGACACGTTCAAGCGCCCAGCCATAAACAGCGGTCAACAGCATCGAAACGATCAGCACGATGAACAATGTCACGATAATCATCGCGCCACTGGACGGACCCAGGATCAAAAACGTGATCAGGGCGATAAAGGCGCCAATCATGAAAATTTCGCCATGGGCAAAATTGATCATGCCGACGATGCCGTAAACCATGGTGTAGCCGATCGCGATCAACCCGTAGATTGCCCCGAGCGTCAGGCCATTGATCAGCTGTTGCAGGAAATAATCCAAAAGACCGTTACACCTGAAATTTATGTTGCCGTCGTAAGGCTATGCCCGGGCCGGTCCACGCCCACCGCCCTTGCGCAGGACATAGTTGAGCTTGTTAACCGCGTTGCGTTTCAGGATTTCTTCGCTGATCGAGGGCGATCCGACGATCGACACCTCTATACCGGTCGTCGTGTCGATGGCTGTTACCTTGACCGCATTGCCGACCTGAATCATTTCGATAATCACATCGCCCTGATGTTCCTGAACCATCGATTGCTACCACCCTGGTCAGCCTGCTGGAACCATTCCCTCGGAATGCGCGCAGCGAGCTTAGCAGAAGCAGGAAGAATCGGGGCAGAGGCCTTGATCAGGCTGGTGATAGAGGGGATTGGCGTTTTATTTGCAGGGCGCGAAATCGACGCAGATCTGCGCCAGTTCTCCGGTGGCCAGAGGATCCTTCGTCAGGCCGCAGCGCCGCGCCCCTTCACACCCGTCCGACTCTTCCGAGCAGACCAGATGGCAACAGGTCCCGCACACGCCAAAGCGGGGGCCTTGGTGGTGGGTGCAAAGTTCATTCACGATCGTCGTCATGGCCGTGACCAGACAGTCTCGATCCGACACCGGGACTCCGGCGCTGGCCCGTTCGATCTCCCGCAAGGGATCGAGCCCGAGCATGGTTTCACCCGCTTCCGTGAGGCCGAGCCGTACCTTGCGGCGGTCTTCGCCACACCGAATACGCCGGATCAGGCCCTTACTCTCCAGCGCTATCAGGGTTTGGGAAACCGTGCCCTTCGTCGTTCCAAGGTAGTCCGCAAGAACCCCGGGAGACGTAGAATATTTGTTTGCCCGGGCCAAATACCTCAGGGCATTCCACTGCGCGGGGTTGAGACCATGCGAATATTGAAGCGAATGCGCAAGACGGCTCAAGCGGTCGACCAGTGATGCAATGGCTTCAGGATTTGTCATGACGCCGTAAATTAGTGTCATGCAGGGACAATAACCACCCTGTACTCAATCTTTATCGCTAATAAATTCCTTATGGTTAAAATTTTATTAGCGAGTCGATAATTTATACCCCGACTCATTGAGAAAGCGAAATTAACGCTTGCTGGGCCCATTGAAAAGGATT
>JAQBTY010000018.1 GCA_027624735.1 Pseudomonadota bacterium
CGCCATGGCGGCGGCGGCCACAGCCACCGCCGTTACGGCCAGGGCGGAGCCGGAGCCGCAATATTTCGCTGAAACTGACAGGGGCGATCCCGCGCCGGATCCAGGACCGGCGTCCGCGATTGTGCTGGCAACCTATGACGATGTGGTCGCCCTGTTCGCGGCGCGGCGCGAGGACATTCTGCATGCGGCGTTGTCGGGCCAGGTGCATCTGGTCCGTTTCGAACCCGGTCACATCGCGATCCGGGCGAAGGAAGCGGCGCCCCCCGATCTTGCCACGCGGGTCAGCCGTTTGCTATCCGACTGGACCGGTACGCAATGGCTGGTCAGCCTGTCGGCCGAAGCCGGTGCTCAGACGCTCCGCGAACAGCGTGAAGCCCATGAGGCAAACCGCCTTGGCCTCGCGATCAGTCATCCGATGGTTCAGGCGGCCTTGTCGGCTTTTCCCGGCGCTACGGTAGAAGCGGTCCACGACCGCGAAGTAGAATTTTTAGATAGTGTCGTCGATCCCGATTCCGGGGATGACGACGAAGAAGAGAGCAGGCAATGAAGAACCTCGGTCAGATGATGAAACAGGCCCAGCAGATGCAGACCAAGATGCAGGAGATGCAGGAAAAGCTGGCTGAAATGGAAATGTCGGGCGCGTCCGGCGCGGGCATGGTGACGGTGACGCTGAATGGCAAAGGCGACATGCGGCGTGTGAAAATCGACCCGTCCCTGTTCAATTCGGACGACGCTGAGGTGGTCGAGGATCTGATTGTCGCGGCTTTCGCGGATGCGAAGAAAAAACTCGACGTGGTCCTTGCCGAAGAAATGTCGAAGATTACCGGCGGGCTGAACTTGCCGCCCGGTATGTCCCTGCCGATTTAATAACTCTTGCCAGGCCAGGTCATGTCAGGCGCTGAAATAGAACGGCTGATCCAGCATTTCGCCAAACTGCCCGGACTGGGACCGCGGTCCGCGCGCCGTGCCGTGCTGTTCTTGATCAAGCGCCGGGAAAGTCTGATGCTGCCTCTGGCGCAGTCGTTGAGCGACGCGGCGAGCGCCATGCGAAATTGTTCTCTCTGCGGCAATGTCGATGTTACCGAGCCCTGCGCCATCTGTCGCGACACCAGGCGCGATCCAGCGGTTCTCTGCGTCGTGGAGGATGTCGCCGATCTCTGGGCGCTGGAGCGCGCCTCGGCATTTTCCGGCCGCTATCATGTGCTGGGCGGCACGCTGTCGGCCTTGGATGGCCGCACCCCCGATGATCTGGCGATCGCGCCGCTGGTCGCGCGCGCGGCGGCCGCGGACGTTACGGAAGTGGTGCTGGCCATGTCGGCCACGGTGAACGGCCAGACCACCGCCCATTACGTCGCCGACCGTCTGGCCGATTGTAATGTCACCATATCCCGCCTCGCCCACGGCGTGCCGGTGGGCGGAGAGCTCGACTATCTCGATGACGGCACCCTGTCGGCGGCGGTCAAGGCGCGTCTGGTGATTTAGCGCGGTTCCCAATTAAATGTAACAGTAGGGGTGGGTCTGATATCCACCCGTGTCGAAGACGGAACACGCGGCGCAAAGCCAACCGGGCACTGCTTTAGCGTATTTTCCAGTCACGTGGAATCGCACCAGCCCTCTCCCCCGCCGGGGGAGAGTCTACTTGGCGAGCTGGTGAATCTGTGCGCCGCCGGTTCGCTCCAGCGTTTTCACGATCTCATCGCCCAGTTCTATTTCGGCAATATGTTCGCCGCGGCGCACCACTTTCTCGGCCGACGTCCGGATTTCGCGCAAATCCTTTTCCGCCTGGCCGAAGTGCCTTTCCAGATTCTCCACCCGCTGGTCCAGCCGGCCGACGTCCTGCAGCATGTGGGCGACTTCCTGCTGGATCACGCCGGCCTGTTCCCGCATACGGGAATCCTTGAGCACGGCGCGGACGGTATTGAGTGTCGCCATCAGGGTCGTGGGGGAAACGATCCAGACACGCTGCGAATAGGACCGCTCGATGACCTCGGGAAAAGAGGCATGCAATTCCGCGTATACGGCTTCCGACGGCAGGAACAGCAAGGCGGATTCGGCGGTTTCACCCGCGACAATGTAGCGCTCCGCGATGTGGGCGACATGGGTCGCGACATCGCTGGCGAATTTGCGTCTCGCCAGTGCGCGCGCAGCATCGTCTCCCGCATTCAGCATGGCGCGATAGCCCTCAAGCGGGAACTTGGCGTCGATGACGATGGACCCGGGCGGGTTCGGTAAATGGACCACGC
This sequence comes from Pseudomonadota bacterium, assembly GCA_027624735.1. GTDB lineage: Bacteria > Pseudomonadota > Alphaproteobacteria > MPNO01 > UBA2964 > JAQBTY01. The sequence goes on from JAQBTY010000018.1 coordinate 2,244, forward strand.
AATCGGCGCGTTTGCCGTTCCCAAGCGTTACCTGAAAATCATAGGCCGACGGCGGCAGCGCGTTCTTTACAAGATCCTGAAGCTGAATCTCGCCAAAGGCCCCACGGGCTTGTTTGTTGGCGAGAATGTCCTGCAACCCGACTACCTGGCCGGACAGTTCGGTGATGTTTTTCTGCGCCGTGTCGATGACGGCGAGTCTTTCCTGCAGCTTGGCCATGGTCTCACCGGTGCGCGTCGTATTTTGCTGCAAATTTTCTCCAACCCGGCGGGTCAAATCGGCCAGCCTTTCGTCCAGCGTCTTGGTGACGGCGCGTTCCTGTGCCTGCAATCGTTCCGACAGCTGGGCCTGGCCGACGGCGCTGCTTTCGGCGAGCTGGCTGAGCCGGCCGGTCAATTCGGTCTGCGCTGTCGCCAGATTATTGATCGCGGTCCCAAGAATATTGGTGCCATCGTCGTTTTGTCCGCGCCTGACGAACAGGACAAACACCGCGCCGACGATAGCGGCCAGAAGAACGGCAATAACAATGAAAAGGGAGTCCATGGCGTTCCTGGCCCCAAAACCGGTTGAATCCTGCGCCAGACTACCATGGGCTGGCGCGAATCACCCGCGGATCAAGGTGCCACGGGATTTGGCGTTTGGGTTGACTGTCGACCGCCGTCGCCCTACCTAAGGGCCGGAAATTTCGATGCTGACCGCATAGCGAACCGAACCCGGAACAAAATGGCGATTCTTCATATTATCAAGGCCCCCGACCCGATTCTTAAGAAGCGCTGCGCGCCGGTCGACCGCGTCGATGAAGATATCCGCCGCGTGATGGACGATATGCTGGAGACCATGTATGCCGCCCCCGGTGTCGGGTTGGCCGCCCCGCAAATCGGCATTCACAAGCGGATCATTGTCGTCGATACGTCCAACCCGAAGGGCGATCGCCAACCGCTCAGGATGGCCAACCCGGAAATCGTCGCGGCGTCCGAGGATATTGTTCTGCGCGAGGAAGGATGCCTGTCGTTTCCCGATCAGTATGAAGAGGTCGAGCGCCCGGCCACGGTCAGGGTGCGTTATCTCGATCACGAAAACGAAATCCGCGAGTTTGACGCCGAGGGTCTCCAGGCGGTCTGTGTCCAGCACGAAATCGATCATCTCGACGGTGTGTTGCTGGTCGATCACTTGTCTACCTTGAAGCGAAGCATCATCCTTCGCCGGATGAAGAAGTTCAAAAAGGCTGCGGTAAGCGCCTGATCATGGACCCCTTGCGACTGGTTTTCATGGGTACGCCCGACATCGCGGTGCCGACGCTGGCCGCTTTGATCGAAGCCGGGCACCATATCGTCTGTGCCTATAGCCAGCCGCCCCGGCCGGCGGGCAGGGGCCATCGCGACCGCCCGTCACCGGTGCAGGACTTCGCCCTGAAGCACCATATCGATGTCAGGTGTCCAACAAGTTTGAAAGATCCGGAAGCGCAGGCGGCCTTCCTCGCCGTGGGGTGCGATGCCGCCATCGTGATCGCTTACGGGCTGATCCTGCCGGCGGCGATCCTGCGGGGGCCGCGGCTTGGATGCCTCAATATACATACATCGCTGCTGCCCCGCTGGCGCGGCGCGGCGCCGATCCAACGGGCGATCATGGCGGGCGATCAGGAGACCGGCGTCACGATCATGCAGATGGATGCCGGGCTCGATACCGGTGCGATCCTGACGCGTGAAGCCACGCCGATCCTGCCGACCACGACGGCGGGCGAACTGCACGATACCCTGGCCGGCATCGGCGCCCGTCTGATGGTCGACATGCTGGAAGGGCTCGTCGTCGGTCGGGTGGCCGCGACGCCACAGCCTGAAACGGGTGCGACGTACGCGCACAAGCTGACTCGCGACGAAGGCCGCCTGGATTGGCGACGCCCGGCCGATGAACTGGACCGTCATATCCGGGCGCTTAATCCCTGGCCCGGCACCTGGTTCGACCGCGATGGCGAGCGGATACGGGTCCTGGCCGCCGAACCCATCGCCAACGATACCGGAAAACCGCCGGGAACCGTTCTGGACGGGGCGCCGACAATCGCGTGCAGCGCCGGCCGCCTGCGGCTCGTGCGTTTGCAGCGGCCGGGCAAGGCGGCCCTGCCGGCGGAAGCGTTTCTCAGGGGCTATGCGCTGCCGCCGGGGACCTTGCTGGACCTGCCGTCAGAGCCCGAAAAATGACCCGCTATAAACTGGTCGTCGAATATGCCGGCACCGATTTCGTCGGCTGGCAGCGCCAGACCAACGGTCCCTCCGTACAAGAGGCGCTCGAAGACGCGGTCAAAGGATTCTGCGGCGAAATCACCAATGTTTATGGCGCTGGCCGGACTGATTCAGGGGTGCACGCCCTTGCTCAGGTGGCGCATGTGGACATCGTCCGCGAGACGACGGCCGATACAGTGCGCGATGCCTTGAACGCGCACCTCAGACAGGTGCCGGTATCCGTGTTGTCCGCCGTTGTGGTTCCCGATGCCTTTCATGCACGGTTTTCCGCCATCGGGCGGGTTTACCGGTATCGGATCGTTAATCGCCGCTCCCCGCCGGCCATCCGGCACGGCCAGGTCTGGCATGTGCCGGTTCCGCTCGATACCGACGCCATGAACGACGCGGCGCAGGTGCTGGTGGGCCAGCATGATTTCACGACCTTCCGGGCGACACTGTGTCAGGCGAAGTCACCGGTCAAAACGCTGACATCCTTGCAGGTCGTGCGGCGTGGCGACGATATTTCCATTCACGCGCGGGCGCGGTCTTTCCTGCACCATCAGGTGCGCAATATCGTCGGCACCCTGAAGCTGGTCGGCGATGGGAAATGGACCAGGGCGGATGTGGAGTCAGCCCTTGCCGCCCGCGACCGCACCAAGGGCGGCCCGACGGCGCCGGCGCGGGGTCTCTATCTGACCGAGGTGATCTATCCCGATACCATCGGCTGAAACTTCAGTAATTTTGCCGACCAGCCCTCCAGCATGAGACTGAGGCAAAAATCCAGGAACACGACCGCCGCCGCGCCTGGTATGGTCGTTTGCAGCGCTACGTGGGCAATGAACCCTTTATAAACAAGTATAAACAGGATCGTCGCGACAGTGGCCATGGTGCCAATCGTGGACGAGAGAATACCGCTGGCCGCTGCCAGGCTGATAATCAGCATCAGCGCGACCTGCACCACATTTCCCCAGTTATAGGCAGCGATATACCGGCAATACCATTGGCCCCGGTTGAACATCTGGGCGGCGTAAAACATGGCGAAGGGAAAGGCTACCCAGCCGATGACATAGGCAATGCCATGGACGAAAAAGGCCGTGCCGGCGCCGACTCCGATGGTGGCTCCGCTGTGCCGCAGCGTCAGCAGAATGGCATAGGCAGGCAGAACGATGGCCGCCGCCCAGAAAGACCGCCAGAACCCGTCTACGGTATTTTCAAAAAAATTAAGGCCGCTGGGGTTGAAACGGGCGAGAAGCCAGGCGCCGAAAATTGAACGGCTTATCTCGCCGGGGGTAATCATCTGGAGGCTGTTTCGGTCACGACGCGAAATAACCGTCGAGAACGGTCTCGTAGATATCTGTCAGATTTTCCAGATCCGTGATCGCGACGCGTTCATCCACCTTGTGCATGGACTGGCTGATCAGGCCGAATTCGGCAACCGGGCAAAAATCCTTGATGAAGCGGGCATCCGACGTGCCGCCGGTGGTGCTGAGATCGGGCTTTATCCCTGTTACGCGCTCAACCGCGCGGGACATGAGGTCGCTGAATGGCCCCGGCGCGGTGAGAAAGGCGTCGCCGGTGATGTGGAACTCAACATCGTAATCGCCGCCGACAGCGTCAAACCGATCACGCAGCCACGCCATCAATGACTCGCTGGTGTGGGTGTCGTTGAACCGGACATTGAAGGCCGCGCGGGCGTTGCCGGGAATGATATTGGTCGCCGTGTTGCCGACATCGATTGTGGTAATTTGCAGGTTGGACGGCTGGAAATGGCCGGTTCCGTTATCCAGCGCCTCATCGGTGATGGCGGCGAGCATCTTCACCAGCCGCGGGAGGGGGTTGTCCGCCAAATGGGGATAGGCGGTGTGGCCCTGTATCCCGTGCACCTCGAGAAAACCGGATAGCGATCCGCGCCGCCCTATCTTCACCATTTCACCGAGCGTTGCCGGGTTGGTTGGTTCTCCGACCAGGCAGGCATCCAGGGTCTCCCCTCGTTCCTGCATCCATTGCAGGACTTTGCGTGTTCCGTTGATGGCGGGTCCTTCTTCGTCACCGGTGATCAAAAGACTTATGGAGCCGTTGAAATCCTTCCCGTTGCGCGCCAGAAAACGCGCCGCCGCTTCCGCAAAACACGCAATGGCGGTTTTCATATCGGTGGCGCCACGGCCGTACAGAACGCCATCGATGATTTCCGCGCCGAACGGATCGGTTGTCCATCCGGCGGTGTCACCGACCGGCACCACGTCGGTGTGACCGGCGAAGCAGAAATTCGGTGCGGCGGCGCCGATGCGGGCGTACATATTCTGCACGTCCGGGGTGTTGTCGTCCGAAAATGTCAGGCGGTGGCAGGTGAAGCCGAGCGGTTCCAGCGCGGCCTGCAGGGTGTCAAGAGATCCGCCGTCTTCGGGTGTGACGCTGGGGCAGCGGATTAACGCCTGGGCGAGATCCCGAGCCTTCGGCCCGACGCTCAATCGCGCAACAGTTCGTTGATCGAGGTGCGTGATCGCGTCCGTTCATCGACGCGCTTGACGATCACCGCGCAATAAAGATTGGGGCCCGGCGTGCCGTCGGGCAGCGGATTGCCGGCGATGGATCCGGGGACGACCACCGAATAGGCCGGCACCCGGCCGTAATGGATTTCACCGGTCGCCCGGTCGATGATCTTGGTGGATCCCCCAAGGAAAACCCCCATGGACAGCACGGCGCCATCTTCCACGATGACGCCTTCGGCTACTTCCGACCGTGCGCCAACAAAACAATTGTCGCCGATGATGACGGGATCCGCCTGCAGCGGTTCCAGGACGCCGCCAATGCCGGCGCCGCCTGATATATGGCAGTTCTTGCCAATCTGGGCGCAGGAGCCAATGGTCGCCCAGGTATCGACCATGGTGCCGGAATCCACATAGGCGCCGATATTGACGAAACTTGGCATGAGGACAACGCCCGGTGCGATGAAAGCGCCGCGGCGGACGGTGCAGTTGGGAACGGCGCGGAAACCGGCTTCCCTGAAGCGGGTCGTGTCCCATCCGGCGAATTTCGATCCCACCTTGTCGAACCATGGGGACGGGCCCCGTGCCGGATCGGTCGGCCCACCCGGCATGGGAACGTTGTCGTAGAGCCGAAAGGACAGCAGAACGGCCTTTTTCAGCCATTGATTGACGGTCCAGCCGCCGCCATCCGACTTGTCGGCAACGCGAAACGCGCCGCTGTCCATGCCGTCGAGTGCGGCGTCGATGGCATCGCGGACCATGCCCGTGGTTTCGGGCGAAACGGCATCCCGGTTTTCCCAGGCGTCGTTGACTGAATTTTGCAGGTCTGTGGGGCTCATGTATCCAAAAAATTTGCCGCTGCGAATCGCAGCAGGGGGCCTCTGAAATAAGTGGCGAAATCCTTAGCGAAATCCCCTGCACAATAGAGCGAGAAGAGTGACTGTCAACCACCCAGGCGCGATGCCGCCGCCGCTAATCGCCGGTGCCGGCGATCCCCTGGACCCAGTACAGAATATCGCCAATGATATGGTCTATATAGGGTTCCGGCTCGACGTCCTGGGCCCATTCCGCTCCGGTTCGCATCCACACGGTCTTCATTCCAAGCGTCGCCGCGGGCTCCAGATTGCGGGCAATATCATCGATCATTGCCGCGCGCGTTGGATCGATTTTGTGCTGCTCACATAAGACACGGTAACTTTCGATGGCTGGTTTCGGTATGTATTCCGCGGCGGTAATGTCATATATGCCTTCAAAAACGTCCGACATGCCCAACCGGTCGAGGACCATTTCCGCGTGGTGCGCGGACGCGTTTGTATAGATTACTTTGCGGCCCCGTAGCTTGCGCAGGGCATTGGCCAGCGCCGGGTGGGGATCGATCTGGGTCAGATCCATGGGGGTCATTTCATCGTAATAGCGCACCGGATCCAGCCCATGATGGAGCATGAGCCCCCTTAATGTCAGGCCGTATTTCCGGAAATATGACTTCTGGATGCGGCGGGCTTCGATGGCATCGACGTTCAGGAAATTCGCTACAAAGCTTCCCATATGCTTGTCGATCTGGGCGAGCAGGTTTTCGGTCACCGGATACAGGGTGTTGTCCAAATCGAACACCCAGGTCTGGATTTGCGCGAAATCCGCGGTGGTTTGATCCGTTAACGGTTTATTATCGGGGTCGTCGGCCATGAGCGCAATGTGACGCGGGCACGGGCCGGAAGCAAGCCGTTCTGGTCCGCTATTCTCGCGCGGACAAGGAAAAATTAAGTCCTCTCCCCTACATTCAGGGGTGGAACATCTTGGATTGCGCGCCGGAGCCGGCGGCGGGGTCCCCCTGGACAGCGAATGAAAAACTTGGAGCAGTCAGCGGTCGGCGTCTCGGGCTATGTCGAGAGCCTGCGTAGAGATCGCGATCGGTTCGTGGCGCTGGCTTTTTGCGCCGCCGATCTGCTGCTTGAGGTCAATACGTCCAACGAGATTCTCTTCGCCGCCGGCGCCTCTCACTCGTTGATTGGGAAGCCGCCGGAATCTCTCGTGGGCACGTTGTTCCTTGATCTGGTGGTGGCGGAAGATGTGCCCTTGATCGCGGAACTGCTGAAGGGGATGGTGCCCGGTTCGCGGCTCGATCCCATTCCGTTGAAGCTGAATGGGGCCAAAGGGCCAACCGTGCAGCTTTCCCTGATGGGGTACCATCTGCCCGATCTGTCCGGGAATCAATTTTTCGCCATTCGGCTGGGGACCTCGGGGACCAGGATCGATATACCGATGGATGCGGTCCGCGATCCGTTAACCGGGCTGCTTGAGAAAGATGCCTTTGCAACCCTTGCCTCCAGGCAGATCCGCGAAGCGGGAGAACGTGGCGAGACGCTTAAACTGACAATGGTGCAGTCCAGTGATTTCGATCAATTGCGGGCGCGCACCGATACCGAGCACGCGGAAAGCGCCCTGCGCACCATGGGGATATGCCTGCAGGCCAACGCGGCAGGCGGTCAGGCGGCGGGTCATCTGGATGATGGCGCCTTCGGATTTTTGCACAAGCCCAAACTCGATGTAAAAAGAATAACGTCACGCGTCGAGGAGATTTTCAGGGCGGCGGATCCCACTGGTGTGGGCATCGCCCTGAATACGGGCACGGTCGATGCCGACATATCATCCTTGAGCGAGTCCGATTCGGTCCGTGTGTTGCTGTATACGGTCACTCGGTTCTGCGAATCCGGCGGTAAGGGGTTCGAGATGTCGAGTTTGTCCGACAATCTGAAGACGATGACCCGGGAAACGACGGAAAAGCTTGCAAAGTTTCGCCAAATCGCCGTGCAGAGCAAGTTCGACATCGCGTTCCAGCCCATCGTCGATCTCGATACAGAGGCAATCCATCATTTCGAAGCGCTCGCCAGATTCGGCAAGCGGCTGGACAGATCGCCCTACGAACTCATCACCTTCGCCGAAAACACCGGCGTCATCGCCGATTTCGATCTCGCCATGGCCAAGAAGGTCCTGACCTGGCTAAAGGACCAAAATTCGCTGGGGATGATGCATGTCGTTGCCGTGAACGTGTCGGGCCAATCCATCGCCAATACGGTGTTCGTCAATGCGTTGCACGACCTTCTGTATAAATTCGACGCATTCCGCTGTCAGCTCATGTTCGAGATCACTGAATCGGCAAAGATCGATGATCTGGAATCCGCCAACCGGTTCATTCAGGGGCTGCAGAAGGCAGGCCACAAAGTCTGCCTGGATGATTTTGGCGCCGGCGCCGCGGCGTTGCGTTATCTCCATGCGCTCGAAGTCGACGTCGTCAAAATCGATGGCCAGTATGTGAGAAGCGCCATGGACAGTCCGCGTAACAAGGCCTTTCTGAAGGCAATCGCCGGGCTTTGTCACGACCTTGGTATAACCACCATCGCCGAGATGATCGAGACAGACGATCAGGCGGATATGTTGCGTGATGCCGGTGTTCACTTTGGCCAGGGATATTTATACGGCAAGCCTTCTTTCGACGTTGGTGAATTCGTTAACGCGCCGAAACGGAAACGAAAGCCGCCGGTCATGGATCTTACGTCGCGGGAAGACGGGAAGGTGATTTCGCAGGCGCAGATCAAGGCGCTGCAAATGTCAACCGGCCGTCCCGGCCGGCAGCCTAAAACACCTCAGAGCCGTTGGTGATCCTCTGGTGCGTGCCCTATTTTCGTCATCCCGGGCCAAGGGCAGCGACATGGTGGCCGCGTCGCGCTTGTTGTTCTCGGATGGCGTCGGTCTCGCCGGCTATACCGGTCCGGCGGCGTTGTTGCGCGCCGACGGCGGCGTTATCATCGCCAATGCCGGGGCGGCAAGTGTCGCCGATGCGCTTGGCATGGGCACCGAGGGTCAGCTGCATCCCTCGCTCGCCGGCGCGATCAGGTCAGGCAATTTCACCTCCGCCGCCATCACCTTTGACGCTTCGGCCGGTGAATCTCTTGCCGGGGTTACCTTTGACTTTACGGTCCTCCCCATCGTCAAGGGTGAAACGGCGTTAGTGATCGGCCGCGACACCGCGCTTGAAAGCGCGTTTCGCGGAGCCCTGACCGAATCGCGCCAGCGTTACAAGGAACTCGTTGATATCTGCGGCGATTTTTGTTGGGAAACCGATGCGGCCGGCCGCTTTGCCTTCGTATCGCCTGGCGGCGCGCTCGATTACGCCGCGGATGCGCTGGTGCACCACGATCCGGTCGAATTTTTTGATCCGTTGCTGCGGGACATGGACGGTTCTCCCTTCACCGCCAGATCGCCGGTGAATTGCGTTGATGTCTGGTTCCGGCGCGCCGATGGGCATTATGCATGCCTTGAAACCTCTGCGCGGCCCATCGACGAGAAGTCAGCGACCAGCCGCGCGGCCCGGGGTGTCTGTCGTGACGTGACGGCCTATCGCGGGGATCAGGAGGCATTGGGCCGGGTCCAGATCCGCGATCGGCTGATAGCCCATGTCATGCGAACCATCCGTGACGAAGTCGAGCCGGATAAGATGCTCGGTGCCGCGGCGCAGGCGCTTTACCAGGCCATGGCGGCGCAAGGTTGCCGCGTCTATCGCGATATTCCCGGCCAGGGTCTTGTTGCCGCTGCCGAATACGGCGCCGCGTGGCCGGCGGACGAGGTGATTGCCGGCGTCTTGCTGCAGGCTAAACGCGATGGCCGACCCTTCTCCGCCCAGCACGGTTCACAATCAGTGCTCTGCGTCGCGACATCCTACCGTCAGGAAGGCAATGGCGCCCTGGTTATCTGGCGCGCGGTGGGGGATGGCGGATGGTCCGCGGAAGAAGGGTCTCTTGCGGGTGATGTCGGAGTCCAGCTTGGTGTTGCGATCCAGCAAATCCGAAATCAGCTCGCGCTCGAAATCCTGTCGCGTACGGATACGCTGACCGGGCTTCTTAACAGACGCGCCTTTACAGCCGAACTCGAGGCAAGAATTAATCGGTCGGCCTCCGGGACCGCCGGCTCGCTGTTCTACGTCGATCTGGACAATTTCAAGCCGGTCAATGACATCCTTGGCCATCAGAAGGGCGACGAAGCCTTGATCGCGGTAGCTGAAATGCTCGTGCGCAGTACGCGGCCCGGTGACCTTGTGGCTCGGCTTGGGGGTGATGAGTTCGCGCTCTGGCTCGACCGCACGGACGAAGACGCGGCAAAACAGCGGGCGATGGATATGCTCGATGGGGCAAGCTGTCTCGAACCATATTCGAGCGACCCCGCAAGACCGCTCGGCGTTTCAATCGGCGTCGCGGTGTCTTACCCCGGCGTGACGGAGGGTCTTGATGGGCTGATGGCCCGTGCCGACGCCGCCATGTACGGCGTCAAAAATAACGGCAAGGCAGGCTACATCGTCGCCGCAAGCCCTGACGACAAGGACCATAACGAGAAACAGGCGTTATCGGCGTGAGCAGGCTGAAGAACAGACTGGCCGGAGGCAACATCGGCGAAACGATGCCGAATTACGACGAGGCCAAAAAACTTGCCGCAACGGCATCGGCGCTGGACCGGAACGCTCTTGCGGCGCGGCCGGATACGCCGCCGGAGATTCTCTATTTCCTGGCCGATGATGCCAATGTTGCGGTTCGCCGCACAGTCGCCGCCAACAGCGCGACGCCGCCGCACGCCGGAATCATCCTCGCGAGCGATGACGATGATCAAGTTCGGTGCCATGTGGCGCAGCAGATAGGTCGTCTCGCGCCGGGGCTGGATAAAGAAGCGAGAGATCGGATCGGCGCGGTGGTCAATCAGGTGCTCGAGAAGCTTGCGCAGGATCAGGTTACCCGCGTGCGGCGGATGCTGGCCGAGGAACTGAAGGATGCTGAGAATGTGCCGGCGGCGGTAATCCGTCGTCTGGCCAATGATGCCGATGCTGCCGTCGCCGGCCCGGTTCTCGAGTTTTCTCCGGTTCTCGATGATGAAATCCTGTTGGAGATCATTCAGGGATCACCGGAAACCGCCGCGATTTCCGCGATTTCCCGCCGTAAATTGCTGGGCGCGGCCGTCTCCGACGCGGTAGTCGCAACCCAGGACCATCAGGCGATCGCCGCGCTTCTCTCCAACAAGAGCGCTCAAATCCGTGAAGAAACGCTCGATCAGCTGGTCGAGCAGGCCGAACAGGTGCCGCAATGGCACCAGCCGCTCGTCGACCGGCCGGCGCTTTCAGCCCGTGCGGTAACGCGTCTGGCGGAATTCGTGGCCGACAAATTGCTGGCGGAACTGGAGCGGCGCGAGGATCTTGATCCGGAAACGGCGAAGACCGTATCCGCCGCGCTGAAACAGCGCCTTCGCGACGACTGGCTCGCCGATGATCCGGATGATTCGGTTCCCTTATCTGAAATGGATCGGGACGAGCCTGCCGACGAACGGGTGCGCCGGCTTATTGCCGAAGGAGCCTTGTCGGAGGCCGAAATCACCGATGCCCTTGGCAAGGGCGATCGCGGTTTCGTTATCGCGGCCTTGGCCCAGCTCGGGGGAATCTCTATCGATATGGTGAACAAAGCGGTGTCCATGAGCAGTTCGAAAGGCATCACCGCCATGGCATGGAAAGCGGGGTTCGGGATGCGGACAGCCGTGCAGTTGCAACTTCGCCTTGCCCGGGTACCGCCGACCAAGGCGCTTCAGGCCCGGAACGGGACAGACTATCCGCTCAGCGAAGAGGAGATGCGCTGGCAGATCGATTTCTTCGGCACCTGACCGGCCGAAGGGATTCATTAACCATACGAGGCGGGCAAGGCGGGGCAATCCTTGTCGCGCCAGGAAAACAAGCGAAACAATATCTTATCGATTTCGCGGTTTAATGGCGCATGCCCAATTGCCCCCTGTCCAACCGTGAATGAAGTTCACTACACAATTGCCGCCGCTATCGTCATACCGGGCGTAGTCGCTGCCAGTATTTTCCTCATGCCGTCCCGTGAAGAGCGTGAGGAGCAGCGGATTAGTGAGCATCTGGAGAATCTGACAGAAAATAAGGCAGCAAAAGTCACCGGCCTGTTTTCCAAAGACCGGGATGAAGGGATCAGTCTGGTCGTGTTGCAACCCTTTATCGTCATGGACGGTGTCTTTTCCGTTCATCTGGAGGCAACGGGCAGCGACAGCCGCAGCACACTTTGCACCAGCCTCCCGATTGTGCACGACGCGGTGTTGAACGAACTCTACCATTCCAGCGAGGATCCGGCCCTGCAGCCGCCGGGGGCAAACTTGAAACGTTATGCGGATGCGGTCCGGCAGCAACTCAACGATACGTTCGGTCGAGTGGTGGTTTCTTCCGTGATTCTGGCATACGCCGACGTGAAGACTTTCAACGCGGACCACATGCGGATGCAAACCGGCTCGCCGAAACGCTGCGTCACGCGCAAGACGTGAAATTTCTAGTGTGGATTCTAGAGCATGTTCCGATCTAATTCGATCACTTTGACCGCATTAGATCGGAACATGCTCTAGTGCTTTAGCGCTGGCGTTTCCGTCCCGTGTTGTCCCTGATCAGGGTCCCCACACCATGTTTGGTGAAGATTTCGAGAAGCAATGCGTGAGGCACGCGGCCGTCCAGGATCACCGCGGCTTCCACCCCACCCCTGACGGCCGCGAGGCAGGTTTCCACCTTGGGGATCATGCCGCCATGGATGGTCTTGTCTTTCTTGCGGGCCTGTACCTGTGATGCGGTCATCTGGGGGATCAACTCGCCTTTCTTGTCGAGGACGCCTGCCACATCCGTCAGCATCAGCAGCCGTTCCGCCTTGACCGCGGCGGCAATGGCGCCAGCGGCGGTATCGGCGTTGATGTTGAGCGTGGTGCCGTGCGGCCCGACCCCGAGGGGTGCTATTACCGGAATGACATTGGATCGGGCCAAATCCGCCAGCACTTCCGCGTTTATTTTCGTTGGTTCACCGACAAAGCCCAGATCGACGACTTTTTCGATGTTGGAATCCGGATCGCGCGTCTTGCGCTGGAGTTTTTCCGCCAGTATCAGGTTGCTGTCTTTTCCAGACAGGCCGATCGCACGGCCGCCGGCCTGGCTGATGGCGGCGACAATCTGCTTGTTGATGCTGCCGGCCAGCACCATCTCCACGATCTCAACCGTCGCCTTGTCGGTAACGCGCAGCCCGTCGATGAACGAACTCTTGATCTTGAGCCGCTCCAGCATGTCGCCGATCTGCGGCCCGCCGCCATGGACCACGATCGGATTGATGCCGACCTGTTTAAACAGCACGATATCGCGCGCGAACAATTCCGCCAGCGAAGGATCGCCCATGGCATGACCGCCAAACTTGATGACAAAGGTCTTGCCGGCATAGGTCCGCATATAAGGCAGGGCCTCGGAAAGCGTTCTCGCTTTTTCCAGCCAATGGGCCCGTTCGGCGTCCGACATTTCTTTCTTGTGTTTACTTTTCTGAACCATGGCGCGGCACTTTATCCGAATTGATCTGGCGCTGCCAGCGTTGCCAGCGAGGCGCGTAGTGCCTCGATTCCGGCGCCATCGCGGGAACTCGTCACGATAATGGTGGGATAGGCGGCGGGATGCTTGGGGAACATGGCCACGATTTTTTTGACCAGCCCCTCGATCGCGGTCCTGGACATCTTGTCCGCCTTGGTCAGCACGATCTGGTAGACCACCGCCGCTTTATCCAGTTCGTCCATGATCGCTTCGTCGGTTTTTTTAAGGCCGTGACGCGCATCGATCAGCAGGCACAGGCGGCGGAGGTTGGGACGGCCCAGCAAATAAGCATGAATGAGCGCCGTCCAATTGCCGATTTTCTCTTTCGAGGCACGCGCGAAGCCATAGCCAGGCAAATCAACCAGCATCAGCTCGGACCCGAGCTGGAAAAAATTTATCTGCTGCGTGCGGCCCGGTGTACGCGAGGTCCGCGCGAGCGCGTTATGCCGGGTCAATGTGTTGATCAGGCTCGATTTGCCGACGTTGGACCGGCCGGCGAAGGCAATTTCGGTTAGCGTCGGGTCGGGCAGCATTTCCAGGCTGTTCGCGCCGGCAACGAACCGGCACTCGCGCTCAAACAGCTTGCGGCCGTATTCCAGCGCCTCGGCGTCGATTAAGCTGTCCGCATCTTGCATCGGTGGTTTCCCGGGTCGTTTGCGGGGGCGTTTGCGAGGTCAGTCGGTCTCGCCCTTGTCTTTGCTCTTCGTCTTGGCTTTCGAGCCGGTCTTGGCCTTGCCGGCAACTGCGTCCTTCTTGACTGTCTGGCCCGACGCCGTGACGCCCATGCGGCGCATGATGACCCATTGCTGAGAAATCGACAGCACATTGTTCCAGGCCCAGTAGATCACCAGCCCGGCCGGGAAGCGCGCCAGCATGAAGGTGAAGACGATCGGCAGCAGCATGAAGATCTTGGCCTGCATCGGATCGGCCGGCGCCGGGTTGAGCTTTTGCTGCAGCCACATGGTGCAGCCCATGATCAACGGCCAGACACCAATCATCAGGAAGTCCGGCGGCGAAAACGGGATCAGGCCAAACAGATTGAACACTGTAGTCGGGTCTGGCGCCGACAAATCCTTGATCCAGCCATAGAACGGCGCCTGGCGCATTTCGATGCTGACGAACAGGACCTTGTATAGCGCGAAAAAGACCGGAATCTGGACCACCATCGGCAGGCAGCCGGCGGCGGGATTGACCTTTTCTTCCTTGTAAAGCCGCATCATCGCTTCGTTCTGCTTGACCTTGTCGTCGCCATAGCGCTCGCGCATGGCGACCATCTTTGGCTGCAACTGCTTGAGGCGGCTCATCGCCTTGTAGGATTTATTGGCCAGCGGGAAGAACGCGAGCTTGATCAGGATCGTCAGCAACAGGATGGCAAGCCCGAAATTACCGAGAATGCCGTAAAAATATTCAAGGACGTAGAAAATCGGTTTGGTCAGAAAATAGAACCAGCCGAAATCGACCGCCAGATCGAATCGCGTGACCTGCAGCTTCTCGAGATAAGCATCCAGCAGCTTGACTTCCTTGGCGCCGGCGAACAGCCGGTTAGTCACCGTCGTGCTGCTGCTCGGCTGGACGACACGCGCGTTGCCCCGGTAGTCCGCCTGGTACTTGTCGATCTTGCCATCGAGCGTGTGGCGGAATGCGGTGGCAAGCTGTTCTTTCTGGTCCGGAATGAGCGCGACCAGCCAATACTTGTCCGTGATGCCAAGCCAGCCGCCCTTGGAATTCTGCTCTATCTTTCCGGCATCCTGCAGATCGTCGTATTTTTCCTCTTTTAGCTGGCCGTCAAAGACCCCGAGCAGCCCTTCGTGCAGAATGAAGAAACCCAGCGTCTTCGGAGTCTCGCTGCGTGAAATCAGGCCATAGGGATACAATGTGACCGGTGTGCGCGTGTTGTTGTCGACGCGCTGCGTGATGGTGAACATATAGTTTTCATCGATGGCAAGCGTGCGGGTAAAGACAACGCCCTTGCCATTGTCCCACCGCAGCGTCACCGGCTGGGTGGGGGAAAGGTCTGTCCGATCGGCGGTCCATACCGTGTTGGCATCGGGCAGCGGGATGGCTGGGTCGGCGCCGACCCAGCCAAATTGCGCGTAATAGGCTTTGGGCGCCTGAGACGGCGATAAAAGTGTTATCTCTGGGCTGTCGGGCTCTAGCGTCTCGCGGTAATTGATCAGGGTCAGATCGTCGATCTGACCTCCCTTGAGCTGGATCGACCCATGGATCCGCGGTGACACCAGCTTGATGCGCGACGCCCTTTGCAGGACGGCGTTGCGCAATTCCATCGGCGACACTTGCGGCGCGCCGGCCACCGGGGCCGCCGGTGCCAGGACGGATTCCGGCGCGCTGCCGGGGGTTGATAGTATCGCGGATCCAGGCGCCTGCGGCACTGTGGTGCCCGGCATTGGTGCCGGGGTCGTTGCACCCTGGGCAATTGTTTCCGTTTTTTTCTGTGCCGCGGCAAGGCGCGCCTGTTCGACACGCGGTTGTTCGTAGACAAACTGCCAGGCCAGCAGAATGGCGATCGAGATGACGGCGGCAATCAGAAGGTTTTTCTGTTCCATGATATTATCTGAGCTGCGTCCAGTATTGGTTAAGCATGGTGATGATCGGAATGTCCTGGCCGGCCCGCGCCATCCGGGCCGGGCAGGTCTGGGACGGGATCAAGCCCGGCGCCGCCCCATGGCTGGCACCGCAGCAGGCGGCCGGCGCTAAGCCAGAGCCCCCGTAGCGCCCCATGTCTGGAGATCGCCTCGATCGCGTAGCGCGAGCAAGTTGGATGAAAACGGCAGCTTCCCGGAAACAGGGGGGAAATGACGTACTGGTAGGCGCGAATGAGGCCGCACAGGAGCCCCCGCCCCAAAGCAGAAATCGCGGTCATCCGTTCCGATGTTCCTTGTCGTCCCCAGGGCCGTTCGTGGTTGTCGCCACATCGTGCCAGGCATTCAGTTTGCGCAACGCCGTCTCCAGATCGCCGACCAGGTCGGAAAAGGGCCGCGCGTTGGTTTTGGCCCGGCCGATGACCACGTAGTCCCTGCCTGGCGCCGCATGCGTCGGCATAACCGTTTCGGCCGCGGCCCGCAACCTGCGTTTTGCTCTATTTCTGATAACCGCCCCGCCGATTTTTCGGGTGACTGTGAACCCGACCCTGACAAGAGCCTCATCGACGGCGCCGCTGCTGCTTGTGCGGCTATCAGGCCTTTTTTTAGCGTGTTCACTGGCGTTAGTGTTCGTTACGGAATGCCGGTCGAGCACCTGCAGGACCAGGCCCGGCGCGGCCCATTTTCGCCCGGCGCGCGCGATTTGAAGAAATTCGCGCCGCCGCTTGAGCCGCTGCGGCGCCTTCTCCATGGTTCAGGCTGACAATCGTTTACGCCCTTGGGCGCGGCGGGCGGCAAGGACTCGGCGCCCGCCAACGGTTGCTTTGCGCGCGCGGAAGCCGTGGCGTCGTTTGCGAACGAGGACGCTGGGTTGATAAGTACGTTTCAAGACATGACTCCGCTAATGAGGACGGATTGAAAATGAGGACGCTGTATAGAATTTCGAGCGCCTTAAGTCAATCGCGGGTGCGGCCGTAATGACAATTCATCCGACTTCACGTTTTGTTGCATGTCTGTTGATTGGCGGCGGCGGGCTGAGATCGCTAAATCTGGGCGATGACGACAAATTTGAGGGTTCGTCGCAATGGAACCCAGGAAAACGGCTTTCGATGGCTCGGCGGCGCGCGGTCCAGCCGATTTGAGCGGCCCTTGCCAGCCGTTGGCCTGTTCTGGCACAACGGCTGGCAAGGACCGCGCCTGTCGGATGGCCAGAAACCCGGTCGGAGAGTTGGAGAGGACGTCGTGAGCGACTCATCGGATAATATAACGGGCGAAAAGGCCGCCTTTTCGCCTAAGCGTCTGATCCCCATCATCGTTCTTATCGGCGGTTTAATAGCCTTTTTCGCCCTCGGTCTCGACAAATATTTGACCCTGTCCGCCCTGGAGGAAAATCGTCAGCTGCTCGCCGACTGGGTACGTGACAATGGTATCCTGGCCCATGCGGTCTATGTTGTTGTTTACACGCTTGCGACGGCATTTTCGCTGCCCGCCGCCGCGATCATCACAATTTCCGGCGGGTTTCTGTTCGGACCCTGGCTTGGGGCCGGGTTGAGCGTCATCGGGGCGACGCTGGGTGCGACGGCTGTGTTCCTCGCGGCGCGGTATGCGTTCGCCGATCTGTTGCGCGCGCGCGCCGGGCCAGCGATCAGAAAGATGGAAGATGGCTTCAAGGAAAATGCCCTGAACTACATGCTGTTCCTGCGTTTTATCCCGGTGTTTCCCTTTTTTATCGTCAATTTGGTGCCGGCCTTCCTCGGTGTGGGGCTGGGTACTTTCTTCATCGGAACCCTGATAGGCATTATTCCCGGATCGCTGGTCTATGCCTCGCTGGGCGACGGTTTCAGCGCGGTTGTCGAAAAAGGAGGCGATATCAATCTCGGCATCATATTCGAGCCGCGCTTTTTGCTGCCCATCCTCGGACTGGCTGTCCTCTCCCTCATACCCATCGTCTATAAGAAGCTGAAAAATAGGGCTTCCTGAACGGACCACCCCAATGTTGGAAATCGTCCATGACTGAAAAGATCAAAGCGGATCTCTGCGTGATCGGTGCCGGCTCCGGCGGGTTGTCCATTGCCGCCGGCGCCGCTCAGATGGGCGCCGATGTGGTCCTGCTGGAGCGCGACAAGATGGGCGGAGACTGTCTGAACTATGGCTGCGTGCCGTCCAAATCGCTGCTGGCCGCCGGTCACGCGGCCCATAGTGCGCGCACCGCTTCCCGGTTTGGCGTCAAGGTCGCGGAGCCGGTTATCGATCACCGGGCGGTTCGCGACCATGTTCGGGGTGTCATCGCCGCCATCGCGCCGCATGATTCACAGGAACGGTTCGAAGGCTTGGGCGTGCGGGTCATCCGCGAAGAAGGGCGCTTCATCGGGCCGCGCACAGTGGCCGCGGGCGAGTATGAGATCACCGCAAAGCGAACGATCATAGCGACCGGCTCGTCGCCTTCCGTGCCGCCAATACCCGGTCTTGCCGACAGACCTTACTTTACGAACGAGACGATTTTCGACAATGAACAGCCGATTGAGCATTTACTCGTCATTGGCGGGGGGCCCATCGGTCTTGAGATGGCGCAGGCCCATGCCCGTCTTGGCGCCAAAGTCACTGTCCTCGAGGGGCTTAAGGCGCTTGGCAATGACGATCCGGAACTGGCCGGCATCGTAAAGCAGCGCCTCGCCGCCGAGGGCGTCCCTATCCATGAAGGCGCCCAGGTCAAAAGCGTTGCCGGCATGGCCGGGAGGCTCACGGTCGAGACCGAAATCGATGGCGCCGCCCGCGCGTTTCAAGGCTCTCATTTGCTGGTGGCGGTCGGCCGCAGCCCCAATCTGGACAAGCTTGATCTGGCCGCCGCCGGGATCGAGACCGGCCGTGGCGGAATCCTGGTCGATGCCCGGCTGCGGACCACCAACAAGAAAGTGTTCGCGGTCGGCGATGCGGCCGAGGGCTATAAATTTACCCATATCGCCGGCTATCAGGCCGGGATCGTCATTCGGAACGTCCTGTTCCGCCTGCCCGCCAAGGTGGATTACCGCGCCATCCCATGGGTGACCTATACCGCGCCGGAATTGGCGCAGGTTGGGCTGACCGAACAGGCCGCCCGCGCTAGGCATGGTGACATTACGGTCCTGCGGGCATCGTTCGCCGACAACGACCGGGCGCGGGCCGAAGGCGAAACCCACGGCCTGTTAAAGGTGATGACCACCCGCAAAGGCGTCGTGGTGGGTGCGTCGATGGTGGGCGAGAAGGCCGGCGAGCTGATCCAGAGCTGGTGTCTGCCCATCGCCAAGGGGCTGAAGATCAAGGATGTCGCCGGGTTGATCCTGCCATACCCAACCCTGGGTGAAATCAACAAACGCGCTGCCGGATCTTACTATACACCGTCCCTGTTCAGCGACCGGACCCGCCGGATCGTACGTTTTCTGCTGTCCTTCGGATAAGGCCTTGTCCCCCTGTACACAAGGGGGTCACGACAAGTTGAGAACCGGTGAGGCGGTTTAAGATGGTAGGCTTGATCGCTGATGACTATCTAGTAAGCGGAGTATTCCGACCGACGACACCGCCGGAAGGTAGATTGCCGCAGTTGCCAACCGTGGCCTTCACGCCACCTTGTTTTAACTATGAAAATTGGAGACGATCATTATGGATATGAAAAAGACTGTAACGATTTTAAGTGTTGCCGCCCTTGCCGCCGCGACCTCAGCCCTGCCTGCCGCTGCCGCCGATGTTTCGAGCACGGGCAGCGTCCAGATCGCAGCCTGCAACCCCTGTTCCGCCAAGCGCGGCTGCAATCCCTGCGCCGCAAAGCGCGCCTGCAATCCCTGCGCCGCCAAGCGCGGTTGTAACCCCTGCGCCGCCAAGCGTGGCTGCAATCCCTGCGCCGCCAAGCGCGCCTGCAGCCCGTGCAACCCCTGCGCCGCCAAGAAAAAATCTATGAAGCACTAGATGCATAGTTGCTTCAACAGAACCGCCGCCGGGTTTTGCGCCTGGCGGCGGTTTTTTTGTGGGCGCACAATTTCCCGCCGTGCCGCCAATAGTTTTACGGCCCGCCCCATTCATCTGTATACTGGCCCCATGGCGACCTTTGGCATACTGAAAGGATCCAGCTGGTTTGGCCTGTCGGCCCGGCTGCTGCTGCTCACGGCGTTCTTCGTGATGTTGAGCGAGGTGTTTATCTATGCGCCATCGATCGGGCGTTTTCGCCTCGTCTATCTGGAGGAACGTATCGCCGCCGCCCATCTGGCGAGCCTCGCGCTGGAAGTTCCCCCCGACAATATGGTCAGCGCCCAGCTGCGCATGCAATTGCTCGACCATGCCGGCGCCCTCGGCATCGTCCTGAAACATTCCGCTACCAAATCCCTTGTTCTTGCCAAGGATATGCCGCCCCGGATCGATGCCACCTACGACTTGTCGAAGGAAACATTTTTTGGCCTGATTGGTGACGCGTTGATGACGCTCGCCGGTGACGGCGCCCGTGTGTTGAGGGTGATGGGGAAATCACCGAAACAGCCCGATGTGGAAATTGAGGTGATCATCAGGGAAGCGCCGCTCCGGGCCGCGATGATCGATTATTCGACCCGTATTCTGGCGTTGTCCATCGCCATTTCCCTGATGACCGCGGTGCTGGTCTATCTCAGCCTGCAGTGGCTGTTCGTCCGGCCCATGCGGAGCCTGACCGCAAGCATGATTTCTTTCCGCGAAAACCCCGAGGACGGCCGCCGGCTGGTCGTGCCGGGCAAGCGAAGCGATGAACTGGGCGTCGCCCTGCGCGAGCTTGCCGGGATGCAACGCGGTCTGCGGGCCGCGCTGATGCAAAAGGCGCGGCTGGCGGCGCTGGGCACCGCGGTGACCAAGATCAACCATGATCTCCGCAATATATTGGCCACCGCCCAGCTGGTGTCGGACCATCTTGAGCGGACCGACGACCCCAATGTCAGGCGCATCGCACCCACCTTGATGGGCGCCATCGACCGCGCCGTCACCCTGTGTTCGAAGACGCTTCGTTTCGCCCAGGAAGGCGCGGACGAGCTTGAGCTGGCGTGGTTCCCGCTGCGGTCGCTGGTTGACGAGGTCGCCGAGGCCCTGTCCGGCGTGACCGGGGAGTCCGTGATTGAAAACGGCATAACCGTCGATTTAAGACTCCATGCCGATCGGGATCAGATTTTCCGCGTCCTGATCAATCTGATCAGGAATGCGTCCGAAGCCGGCGCCCAGCGTGTGACAATCGCCGCGTCCGCCGACGAGACCCAGACCACCATCGAAATCATGGATGACGGGCCCGGCCTGCCGGCCCGCGTGCAGGCAAATTTGTTTCAGCCCTTTACCGGGTCGACCCGTGTTGGCGGGTCGGGGCTCGGCCTGTCCATCGCGCGCGATCTGCTGCGCGGCCATGGCGGGGATATCGAACTGGTGCGAACCAGTCCCGATGGCACGGTCTTCCGTCTGGTGCTGCCCACCGCCGTGGGTATTCGCGATCGGGCCTCGACCACCGCCGCCCGCGCCTGAAATTTACTTATTCAGAACCGCATCGGCCCGCTCCCCCTGAAATTTACATAAGACCCCAATATCCGTTATATAGACGCAATGGCGGCGCGTCGGGGCGCCGGCGCGGGGTGAGGGACTCTTCATGGCATCAGCTGCACAAAAACTACGCGAATTGCTGGCGGCGCCCGGCGCCCATGTGACGCCGGCCTGTTACGATGCCCTGTCGGCCCGGATGGTCGAACGCGCCGGCTTCAAGGCAAGCTTCATGAGCGGCTTCGCGGTGTCCGCGGCGCGGCTCGGCCTGCCCGACACCGGTCTGATTTCCTATGCCGAAATGGTCCAGCAGGGGCGCGATATCTGCAACGCGACCTCGATCCCGGTGATCGGCGACGCCGATACCGGCTATGGCAATGCACTTAACGTCAAGCGCACCATCCAGGGCTATGCCCAGGCCGGCTTTGCCTGCGCCATGATCGAAGACCAGCTGGCGCCGAAGCGCTGCGGTCACACGCGCGGCAAGCAGGTGGTCGGCCGGGACGAGGCGCTGGGCCGCATCCAGGCGGCGGTTGACGCCCGTGATGAAGGCGCCGATATCCTGATCATGGCGCGCACCGATGCGCGCGCCACCGACGGCTTCGAAGAAGCCATGTGGCGCATCAAGGCCTTCGCCGACATCGGCGCCGATATCCTGTTCCTCGAAGCGCCCCAGAGCGAAGCCGAAATGCGCGCCTTCTGCGACGGCGTGCAGGGTCCCAAGATGGCCAATCTGGTGGAACAGGGCGACACCCCGCTGCTGCCGCCCGAATTGCTGGGAGACATGGGTTTCAAAATCGTCATGTACCCGCTGACCCTGCTGAATTCCGCCATGACGGCCATGGAAAACGCGCTCGCGGCGCTCAAGGAAGGCCGCCCCCCCGCCCCCCTGTCCGATTTTGCGCACCTCCGCGACATCGTCGGCTTCCCCGATTACTACGAAGCCGAAAAGAAATACGCGGCGGGGGAATAAGAGGCGTAGCAACTGTTTTTCTGACTTCTGTTTCGGCTGGATAAATTCTACATTCTTGTTGGCGACGAAAAGTGAGGCACTCACATGTTTCGTTACGTTCGTTTGCGGGACGGCAGCACATTACCGGACGTCAGTGATCTCAAACCGTTCAAAGCCATCGTGGTTCTTGAGGCTCAAACCACGCTGGCCTGGCAGAAAATGGCCAGTACGTGGCTGGTAAAATCTGGGTGCCTCTACATGATGGCTTGGGGAGAAGATTGCGGCTCCTGGGATGATTCGTAAGCGCCCGGTGAACCCGCTCTGCCTTTGAAGGGTAGTGAGAGGTAATGTCCATTATTGAGTAAAT
>JAQBTY010000395.1 GCA_027624735.1 Pseudomonadota bacterium
CAGCTCGCCGGTCTTGCTGGTGGGTGAGGGCGGCGGCATCCAACCAAAGGCGTCGGCGGAACTGTAGACATACAGCGCCATTGGCCGGACCTGGCTGGAATTGTTGGCCCGTGAGCCATGGATCGTGCGGCAGTTAATCGCCACCAGGGTGCCGGAATCGCCGAGCGCCTCGGCGCCACGGGTCAGATCGACGCCTTCTAAATCGGCCTCCGAGATCGAGCCGGTCCAGGCGCCATCCGCAGCGGTGTGCAAATACAACGGGCCGTCATGGCTGCCGGGGATGCAGACCAGCGGGCCGTGCGCCGGTGTCACCTCGCCCAGATAGACGCCCAGGGTGACCGGGCTGTAATTGGTGTGCGGCCAGGCCAGGGTGTCCTGATGCCATTTGACGATCTCGCCGCCGCCCGGCCATTTGTAGTTCAGCTTCGAGCTGTGGAATTTTACATCCGGGCCAACCAGATCGGCGGCGATATCCGCCAGCGGCGACGCTGTCGCGAATTCCCAGAAAAACGGGTCGCGATCGACCAAGGCCTTGAGCCGGCGTACATGCGGCTGTTCCGGCGAATGGGCCGGGCCGATGTCATAGGCTGCGTTCGAGGCGGTGACAGTCCGGCTTGCATCCAGCAGCGCATCGGAGGTTTGACGAAGCCGCTCCATCCACGCGGCCGGGATCGCGCCCTCCACGGTGACGAACCCATCATCGAAATAAGCTTGTCGCTGTGTCGTTGTGAGGACGCGAGAGGGGTGGGAAAGGATGTCTTCCGGGGTCATGACGGCCTGCCTTGGCGGGTTGGGTCTCGGGCGAGAACTTACCGGGATGGTGACCGCCAAGCATCGCAGGTTTGTCAAACCCGTGCCATGCACTCTTGGACGCGGCGCCACTTGTTGGGCGGCAATGCTCACCTTATCAGCCCGCTGATTGCGCCGGGCGGCGGATTCGCACACCATTGGCGTTGATGAATGAAATCCCCTTGGAACGAGTTCCGTTCGGGGACGGCACGGGAGAGTGGACCTATGCAAAAATTGACTGAACAGCAGCGCATTGATTGGGCGGTTAACGGCTATATCGTTTTGGAAGGCGCGCTTTCGCCCGAAGAGGTGGCGTTGTTTTCCGACGAGATAGACAACATGCGCGCCCGTCCGGGTTGGGAGCCGATGTCGGGAATGCTACCGCGCGGCCATTATGGCTGGGTCGACAAATGTCCCGATCAGAATCCTGATGCTTTCATGGATCGCCGCGACATCCTTCCCTACAATCAGGCTTTCATCGATCTGATCGACCGCCCGAATGTCTTTGATCTGATCGTCGACATCATGGGCCCGAACATCATTTTCAGCATGTCCCAGGCGATTGTGCGGGGCTCCGGCGATGGATTTCCCGGTTACACCCACACCGATGGCGGTGAGGGGCAGCGGGAAATCCGGGTGACCGAGACCAGCCGGCCGATCGCGGTCAAGGCGATGTATCTGCTTTCCGACGTGAACGGCCCCGACAGCGGCAATTTCACCGTGTTCCCCGGCAGTCATATGCGGCCGATCCAGTTCAATCAGGACCCGCCGGTCGGGCCGGATACACCCGGCGCCGTGCAATTGACCGGTAAGCCGGGGGATTGCTATATCTTCTCGCACGCGCTCTGGCACGGCCCGGCCCGGAACCTGTCCGGGCATGGACGCAAGACCTTGCTGTACAACTATTGTCAGATGTTCATGCGGTGCTACGACTTCGATTCCACGCCCGATGTCGCTCAGCGCGCCACGCCGCGCCAACGGCGTTTGCTGGGAGATCTGGGCTATGATTTCCGGCCCGGTTCGTATTTCTATGTGCCGGACGATCAGTCAGAGATCATCCTCGGACGCGGGGCCTGAATTCCGCGCCCAGCCTCGGTCATAGGAGCCTCGGTCATAGGAGCCTCGGTCATAGGGGCCTCGGCGATACGGGTGAATTTCGATCAGTCTGAAAGGCGTTGGCGCCAGCGCGGATCACTGGCGCCGGCGGTGATATCGATCGCGATCTCCACGGCGTCGGCGACGATGGCGCTATCCATCCAGGTCCCCTGGCCAATGCCGAAGTCGGTTCGGCTTATGGTCAGGCTGCCTTTTACCTTAGCGATGAGCCTGCCGGGCGCCAGGTCCGGGATGACTTCCAGGGTGAAGGCCAGAGCCGCGTCCCGTGTCTGGTCTCGGATCGTCAATTGGCCAAGCGCAGTATAGGAATCGCCATCCACGCGGCGAAATTTTCGAGCGCTGAACCGGGCCAGCGGTGTGCGCGCCGCGTCGAAGAAATCGGCGGAGCGCAGGGTGTCGTCGCGATCCTGGTTGCCGGTATCGACGCTTCGAAGATCGATGCTCACATCGACCCGGTTTTGGTCCAGAGTTTGGTCGGAGAAAACGATCTTGGCCGAAAATGTTCGGAAGACACCGGTGATCGGTTGACCAGCTTGGCGCGCGGTAAAGCCGACTTGGCTTGGCTCGGTGATCGCCCAGACGGTTTCAGCCCGCGCCGGCTTGGCGATAGCAAGCATAAGGACGATGAGAAGAAGCGCCCCGGACAAGCCCTGTTTCATTCGGTTCCGCTCCCGTCTCCACGCGGTTTCAACCCGGGCGCCATGCGGGCCAGCACCGCGTCCTTGAGCACGAAGTGATGCCGCATCGCCGCTCCGACATGGGCGATGATCAGCACAACGATAATCCAACCCAACCAACCATGAGCCCCGACAAGAACCGCCGCCAATGCTCGGCTCGGACCCAGCGGATTGGGAACGGAGAACAGGTCAAAAACCACGATCGGAAAATCGGCGACCCAGGAATGACCAATGCCGATCAGCGCCTGCAGAATGATCAACCCATAGAGGCCGCGATGAACCCAGGCGGCGGCGCGTTTATCCAGCGGTGAAAGACTTTTCGGCAAGGGCGGCGCTGGCGAGAGCCGGCGCCAGATCAGCCGCAAGATCATCAGCCCAAGAACCGTCAAACCAATGGATTTATGCCAGTTATAGAGTTGGTATTTCTCCAAGCCCAAGGGCAGGTCGACCATCACCACCGCTAGAAAAATCAAAACCGCCAGGGCCAGCGCGGTCAACCAATGCAGCCCCTGCGTGATGGCCCCATGGCGCTGGACCGGATCTACTCCCGTAGCAGGATTGTTTGATTTAGATTTCACCCGTTGACGTCCTTGCCCATCTGTCTGGCTCGGAGCAATATCAGCCGGGTTTGAGCCTTCGGGAAATGTGCTCGTCTCTAGTGAGGGCGCCTTTTTGGTTTCGTTTGCGCCGCCAACACCTCTTGAAGTTGTTTGGCTAACTCCGCCGCATGATGATTGGTCAGGGCAATCAAAAGGGGCATGCCCGCTGTTGTCTGAAACTGTACCGCGACGTGGGAGCCGTCCATCGCAAGGCCCGTCCTGAGGCTGGTTACGCGCCAAGTCGTTATGACTTGGCCTAAGTTGGTTCCGGCAGGGCGGCCTTGTTGGTCATTGAGGGCCATTCTGGTTTTTCAAAACCGCAGTTTGAGGACGTCCAAGAGGGTAGGCAAGAATTTCAAATTTATTATAGCAATGATACGCAGGCCATGCGATGTTCGATATGATTAAATTTTTGAGCCTGCATGTTTTGCAGGCACGCCCAACATAGAATTCGACAGTCTGGTTGCGGGATGGAGCAAGGTAGGGTATTTGGAATTATAAGTTCTGGCGGATGCGCAACAGGAACGTTAAGCGCTTTATTAAATAGCTTGCCCAATGATATGGTTTGTTTTCATCATGAATTACGAACGGGATACGAGGAGTATTTCACCCGTCAAGGATCGACATTTGAAGCCCTGCTTCAAATTTCAATAGATCAGGGTGTGATTGTTGGTGACATCATGCCGGAAATAAAACCACCTATAATGGATGATTATACCAGGGTCACTCCAGAACCCGAAATCCCTGGTGTGAGATGACGCGAAAATTATCGGTGACGGT
>JAQBTY010000396.1 GCA_027624735.1 Pseudomonadota bacterium
TGA
Source organism: Pseudomonadota bacterium (assembly GCA_027624735.1). Classification (GTDB taxonomy): domain Bacteria; phylum Pseudomonadota; class Alphaproteobacteria; order MPNO01; family UBA2964; genus JAQBTY01. The sequence continues at coordinate 4 of JAQBTY010000396.1, forward strand.
CCGCCTATATGCCAGCCAGACTGCGAATAGCGCCCTGGAGAGAAACGCATCTGGACAGTCTTCTACCTGGTCGAACCCGGATTCCGGGCACTCCGGAACGGTTACGCCAACCCGCACTGTCGAGAACGTGGACGGCTCACCGTGTCGGGAATACGAAACCTCGGTCGTGATTGGTGGAAAAACCGAGACAGCCTATGGGAGAGCGTGCCGTCAATCCGACGGAACGTGGAAAGTCGTCAACTAATTAAAAATTAGGACTACATAATCAATAAAATAATTGGTAGGGCTTCTATCCAGGTGAGGTAGAGCGCCTCGCCTTTGCTGCCTGATCCCTTTGGTGTAGGATCAGGCAAATTGTTGCAATAGTTTCGGGATCAAATTCGGATGGTCGAGTCCGCGGGATTGATGGCGGGCAAGAAGGGGCTCGTCATGGGTGTAGCCAATGACCGCTCCCTTGCGTGGGGAATTACCAAAGCTGTGACTGATCACGGTGCGGACATCGCCATAACCTACCAAAATGAGACAATGAAAAAGCGGGTTCGCCCGCTTGCCGATTCTCTGGGCGCCAATTTGTTGCTTGAATGCGACGTCTCGAATGAAACCAGCATTGCGAGCGTCTTTCACACGCTTGAAGAAAAGTGGGGCTCGCTGGATTTCCTCATTCATGCCATTGCATTTTCAGACAAGAACGAACTGACCGGGCGATATGTCGATACCTCGGCGGAAAACTTCGCCCTGACCATGTCTATCTCCTGTTTCTCTTTTACTGCTTTATGCCGTGCGGCGGCGCCGCTGATGAAAAATGGAGGAAGCATCGTTACACTGACCTATTCCGGGTCGGAGCGGGTCGTTCCCCATTACAACGTCATGGGCGTGGCGAAGGCCGCATTGGAATGCAGCGTGCGATACCTGGCAACCGATCTGGGCGGTGACGGTATTCGTGTCAACGCAATTTCGGCTGGACCAATCCGCACTCTGGCGGCGTCGGGTATAGGTGATTTTCGATACATTTTAAAATGGAACGAACTGAATGCGCCGCTCAAACGCAACGTGACAATAGGCGATGTCGGCGGGGCGGCCCTTTATCTTCTTTCCGATCTCAGCAGCGGTGTAACGGGTGAAGTGCATCATGTTGATTGTGGCTACAACATTGTCGGCATGAAAGCCTTGGATACCCCTGACATTGACGTCGTGACCGTTAAATAGGTGCCGGCCAAGACCCGGCAGAGGCAGATCCATGTCCGATAATAGTTTTGGCACGCTTTTCCGCGTGACCAGCTGGGGTGAAAGCCACGGTCCGGCCATCGGCTGCGTGGTCGACGGCACACCGCCCGGACTGTCCCTTAGTGAAAAAGACATCCAGGTCTGGCTTGATAAACGAAAACCCGGCACGTCCCGTTTTGTCACGCAAAGGCGCGAGCCCGATCAGGTCGCAATTCTCTCTGGTGTTTTTGAGGGGAAAACAACCGGCACACCGATCAGTCTCTTGATCCAAAATGAAGACGCCCGGTCAAAAGACTACTCGGCGATCAAAGACAAGTTTCGGCCGGGTCACGCTGATTACACCTATTGGAAAAAATATGGGTTCCGGGATTATCGCGGCGGCGGCAGACCGTCCGCGCGGGAAACCGCGGTACGCGTTGCCGCTGGCGCCATCGCCCGCAAAATATTAGGGAGCCGTATCAAGATCCGCGGCGCCATGATCCAGATGGGCACCGAGCGTATCGACCGTACCAAATGGCGTTGGAGCGAAGTCCATAAAAATCCCTTTTGGTGCCCGGATTCCGCCGCGGCGAGCCACTGGGAATCATACTTCGACCAGGTTCGCAAGAACGGCTCATCCGTCGGCGCCATTATCGAAATTGTTGCGTCCGGGGCGCCGCCGGGTCTCGGCGCGCCGATATACGGCAAGCTCGATGTGGATCTCGCCGGCGCCATGATGGGCATCAACGCCGTTAAGGGAGTCGAAATCGGCGCTGGTTTCGGCGCCGCGGAATTATCGGGCGCGGAAAATGCCGATGAAATGCGCATGCGTGATGGCGCTGTTGAATTTCAATCAAACCACGCCGGCGGCATCCTCGGCGGGATTTCAACCGGGCAGGACATCGTCGTCCGCTTTGCGGTCAAGCCGACCAGTTCCATCCTGACCCCGCGTAAAACCGTGGACAAGCGCGGGCGCGACACGACCATCATCACAAAAGGCCGCCACGATCCCTGCGTCGGCATTCGCGCCGTACCGGTTGGCGAATCCATGATGGCCTGCGTGCTGGCGGATCATTTTCTCCGCCACCGCGGGCAGTGTGGCGGATAGGGCTCTAGATAGGCCGCCGGAAAGTCGCGACCAGCTCGATATGCGGCGAGAACAGAAACTGGTCTACCGGTGTTACCGTCCGCAGATCATAACCGCCGTCAATCATTATCCGTGCGTCGCGCGCGAAACTTGCCGGATTGCAGGAAACATAGACCACTGTGGGAACCGAAGAGTCCGCCAACAATTTGGCCTGCACCATGGCGCCCGCCCGTGGCGGATCCAAAATAACGGAATCAAATACCTTGAGTTCCTCCGCCATGAGGGGCCGGCGGTTCAGGTCACGTGTTTCGGTCCTGACGAATTCGCCCAACATGGCGTGGCGAGCGGCGTTTTCAAGTGAGGCGATCTGATCGGCGGCGGAATCGATCGCCGTCACATGAACGCCCGCCGCGGCGACCGGTAGGGAAAATGCCCCGCATCCCGCAAAGAGATCCGCGACCCTGCGGGAACCAGCGGTTGACGCAAGGACCGCATCACGCAGCACGGCTTCTCCCTCGGCGGTTGCCTGAACAAAGGCATCAGGCGGAATTTCGACATTGATGCCGGCATAAGCGATCGTCGGCGGAAGCCGGCGAATGACGGTCTCCAACTCTCCCACCTTGCCACGCTGCAAAGGCTGCCAGCTCAATCGGGCAAGATTATTTGCATCGGCAAAGGAGACCAGCTTTTTTCGTTCCGCAAGCTGGAGCGACTTACCCATCGCGATACTAACGTCGAGGCCAGTGCCGCATAGGGTGACAGCGATTTCCGCTTCCTGGCCGCGGCTTAAAAATTTTGTGAGCAACGCCCGCAGCGGCTCGAAGAAATCAACGATTGCGGGCACCAGAACGGGGCACTCCGACACCGGCACGATGCGATGGCTGCGAACCGTGAGATATCCCAGGACAGCCCCCCGCGCGGTTAACCGGGCGTGCAACCGCGTACGCCGTCGCAGGCCGACGCGGCCCGGCACAACTTGTCGCACCACTGCCGGACCGATGCCGCGATGTGCCAGTGCGTCACTCACAAGCGAATACTTCCAGGCGCGGTATGATTCTTCACTGACATGCTGAACCGCACAGCCGCCGCACACGGAAAAATGCGGACACACTGGTTCCCGCCGGCTCGGCCCGTCCTTCAAACGCTCGACTATTTCCGCCCGCATCGTGCTCGATGGCTTTTCCGCCAGCCGCACACGCAGATGATCGCCCGGGGCGGAATAGGGGATAAATATGCGGCCTTCGCCGGTTTCCGCGACGCCGTCGCCGCCGGAGCCAAGGGAGTTCACCTCGACCTCGAGGTACCGGCTATTCATTCTGGGCCGGCTTTTGGGCGGCTATCAGAAATTCCGTGTTACCCTTCGGGCCCTTAAGCGGGCTTTCTGTAACGCCTTCAACAGCCCATCCCCTATCATCGACCAGCCATGCCCAAATTCGGTCGCAGACCTCCTGATGCAAGGTAGGATCGCGGACAACTCCGCCTTTGCCAACCCGCCCCTTGCCGACCTCGAACTGGGGCTTTATGAGCGCGATCAAGGTTGCCCCCGGCGCGGCCAGAGCGAGAGACGCCGGCAGGACAATCTCCAAGCCGATGAAGCTTGTATCACAGACAATCAGCGAAGGCGGCGTCGGTATTTCAGTGCGGCTGAGGTAGCG
>JAQBTY010000397.1 GCA_027624735.1 Pseudomonadota bacterium
GATACTGACAAAGGAAAGACGTGGATGGTCGCCCTTCGCCGACCATGACGAGTAGTGTGAACAAATTACTCCGCACACCAGCGCCATCAGTCCGGCATGGTTTCGTAGTCGCGGATGGTGTTTTATGCACGAAATAATTTTTCCGTTGAAGGACACCAAGAAAATGAGTTTCGGGATTGGCCAGCCGGTGCTGCGCACTGAAGATCCGCGGTTGTTGACGGGTCGGGGCACCTTTGTTGACGACATCACGGTGCCGCACATGGCCTTTATGGCGGTTGTGTATGCCACTGTCGCCCATGCCCATATCAAATCCATCACCACCGCCGACGCAAAGGCGGCGCCCGGCGTGTTGGCCGTCCTCACCGGCGAAGACGTGGTGGCCGAGGGGCTTGGCGGCATACCGCCCGCCTTCATGCCCGAGGACATGGGTGGTCCGCCGGGATTTAGGACGTCATGCCCTATCCTGGCCGACGGGCGTGTCCGCCATGTGGGCGAGCGGGTCGCCATTGTCGTGGCCGAGACGCCGGAGATGGCGGCCGAAGCGGCGGAATTGATCGTGGTGGCGTATGAAAATCTGCCGGTGGTGGTCCGGGCCGCCGATGCCGTCGCCGAGGGCGCGCCGCTGGTCCATGAGGAGGCCGCCAACAACACATCGTTTACGCTGCGTTTCGGCGATGCGGCGGCGGCCGAAACCGCTTTCGACGGCGCTGCCCATGTGGTGAGCATCGATCTTTACAACAACCGGATAACCACCTGCCCCATGGAGCCCCGCGGCGCCATCGGCGATTACCGGGCCATGGACGATGCCTATGTGCTGACCTCCAGCCTCCAGGCGCCCCACAACACCCGGACCACATTGGCGCAGAATATTTTTCACGAACCGGAAGCGAAATTCCGCGTCATCGCCCATGATGTGGGCGGCGGGTTCGGGCTCAAAGGCCAGGTTCATCCGGAGGAAGCGCTGGTCCTGTGGGCATCGAAGCATGTGGGGCGGCCGGTGAAATGGATATCGGACCGCACCGAGGGCTTTCTGGGCGACAATCAGGCGCGGGATCAGACGGCGACCGGCGAACTGGCGCTCGACGCCGACGGCAAGTTTCTCGGTCTGCGGGTCCGCGCCATGCACAATTGCGGCGCGTATATCGTGGGTTCCGCCTGCGTGCCGATCACCTTTTCGCTGCGCCTGGCGCCATCTGTTTACGCGATTCCAGCCCTCGATGTGATGAGCCGCATGGTGTTCACCAATACCCCGCCGACCGTCCCCTACCGTGGCGCCGGCCGGCCCGAAGCGATCTACATGATCGAGCGGCTGGTGGACAAGGCCGCGCGGCAGCTCGGGATCGACAAAATTGACCTGCGCCAGCGAAACTACCTGACACCGCAGGATATGCCGCACAGTACGGCGACGCGTTTCGTCTATGATTCCGGTGAATTCGGCGCCGCCACCGACAAATGTCTCAGCCTTGCCGACCGCGACGGTTTCGACGCCAGGCGGGCCGCCAGCGAAGCAGCGGGGCTGCGGCGCGGGTTCGGGATTTCCTACTACATCGACGATTGCGGCATCTTCAACGAACGCATGGATCTGCGGTTCGACGCCAGCGGCTCGATCACCATCGAGGCCGGCACCTTCAGCCACGGCCAGGGCCATCAGACTACCTATGCGCAAATGATCTCGGACTGGCTTGGCGTTCCGTTCGACACCATCCGCTTTGAGCAGGGCGACACGGCCAGGATCGGCATCGGACGCGGGACCTACGCGTCACGCAGCATGACCATTGGCGGCAGCGCGCTGCGCCGGGCTGCCGACGATCTGCTGGAACGCGGCAAAAAGCTCGCGGCGCATATGCTGGAGGCGGCAACCGATGACATGGAATTCGCGCATGGAAAATTTACCGTCGCCGGCACCGACAAATCGATCCCGCTGATCGAGGTCGCCAAATTCGCCTATCACCCCATGGCGGTCCCCATCGAATTCGGCGTCGGGCTGGAAGGCAGCGGCGCGTTCGATGGCCATCACCCGAGCTTTCCCAACGGCTGCCACATCTGCGAGGTGGAAATAGATCCCGATACCGGACAGGTGCGTATCGACCGCTATGCGGTGGTCGATGACATCGGCGTGGTTCTTAACCCGCTTCTGGCGGAAGGGCAGATCCATGGCGGCATCGTCCAGGGCATCGGCCAGGCCCTGCTTGAAGATATTTATCACGACGACGATGGTCAGCTGCTCACCGGCAGCTACATGGATTACGCCACGCCGCGCGCCGACGATGTCTCGAGTTTTTCCACGGATTGGCATTCGGTTCCCTGCACATCGAACCCCATCGGTGTGAAGGGCGTGGGTGAAGGCGGCACGGTGGGCGCGACGCCCACCGTGATCAACGCAATCCTCGACGCCCTGGCGCCGCTTGGGGTTACCGATATCGGTCTGCCGGCGACGCCGCAGCGCGTCTGGCAGGCAATCCGGAACGCCGCCTCCCGAAACGGGGGCGGAATCGCATGTGGGATAGACGGGTGAAATCGCGCCAAATTTCCCTCTCTGCCCCTTGGGGGCGGAGAGGGCTAGGGAGAGGTGGGGGATGGCGGTTCGTCCGAAAACAAGCCGTGCCAGGAATTTGCGCAGGAACGCGACAGACGCCGAACGGGTTTTGCGGCGTGCCTTGCGGGAAATGAAACTGCCCGTCAAAGTCCGAAGACAGCATCCCATCGGACGGTACGTCGCAGATTTCGCTATTCCGACGTGCAAGTTGGTCATTGAGCTCGATGGTGGGCAGCACGCGTTAGCGACGGCGGCAGACGCGCGGCGGACTCAGGCCTTAAATGATCTTGGATATCGTTTTATCCGGTTCTGGAACAATGATGTGCTTGGTAATCTGGATGGTGTACTTCAAACAATCATGGCTGAGGTTGATAGAACCCCCACCTCACCCTAGCCCTCTCCGCCCCCAAGGGGCAGAGAGGGAATTATGGAGGCAGCTTGCCATATGCAATTGCGCTGCCCGGAACGGGGGCGCCGACCATGGAGCAAGCTGAGCCGCGATCGGCTATCGGGCGGTTCATCTTTTCGCCCTACACGGCTGTCATATTGACGGCGTTCTTCTGGGCGGTGACCACCATCGTGGTGCGCTATGTGCGGGACGAATCGCCGCCCATCGGCCTGTCTTTCTGGCGCACCCTGGCGGCCTTCATCATCATGCTGCCGTTCTGCTTCCGCGCCATCGTCAATCAATGGGACATGGTGCGGCGACACTGGAAGTTTCTTGCCTTGCTGTCCTTCCTGCTTTGGGTAGGCGGCAACGCGCTGTTGTTCGTGTCGCTGCAATACACCATCGCCATCAACGTCGCGGTGATCAATTCAGTTGAGCCCTTGTTCATTGTCGTCTTCGCGTGGCTCCTGTTCCGCGACGATTTTACCTGGCGTCAGGGGATCGGGCTCGCGCTGTCGCTGGGCGGTGTGCTGGTTCTTATTTCCGCGGGCTCCATGGAAAGGCTGCTCACACTCGATCTCAACCGGGGCGATCTGATCGTCACCGGCGCCTACGTGGCGTGGGGCCTTTATGCGGTGTTGCTGCGCAAGCTGCCAAGGGACCTCGATTACAGGGTAACGGTGGCGGCTATTCTGGGTTTCGGCGCGCTGTTTCTTTTTCCGATTTATGTGTTCGAAGCGATCTACGTCCGCCCTACCCTGCCAACCGCCGCCACGCTCGTCACCATCGCCTGGCTCGCCACCTTTTCATCGTCGCTGGCGATGATTTTGTGGAATTACGGCATCCTGAAGCTGGGCGCGGCGCGGGCCGGCCAGTATCTGCACCTGATCCCGGCCTTCACAATCGTGCTGGCGATCGTCGTTCTGGGGGAGACCTTCGGTGCACACCATATCGCCGGTATCGTGCTCGTCGCGATCGGGCTGATTGTCGCCGCCCGCCGGTGATCCAGAGCGGTCG
>JAQBTY010000398.1 GCA_027624735.1 Pseudomonadota bacterium
CGACCAATGACAAAAAATCTGCCCGAATCCTTCAAATTGTCTCTTTAAAATTCCAGCGGGATGTTCACATAGGTGATTCCGGTCAGGGTGAACAAAGCCAGAAGCGCGAAAACGAGCCGTCCATAAAGGGTTCTGGCGGGCATGTTGGTTAGCCGGAAAAGCGGTCGCTGAATTTGTAGCCGACGCCCCATACGGTCATCACATAGTCAGGCTTCGCCGGGTCCTGTTCTATCTTCGCGCGGAGCCGGTTGATATGGGAATTGACGGTATGCTCATAGCTGGCGTTGTTGTGGCCCCAAACGAGGTCCAGCAACTGCGGGCGGGTGTAAACCCGGCCCGGATTCGACGCAAACTGGACAAGAAGGTCGAACTCCGTGGCCGTGAGCTCGATTTCATTCCCATCAAGGTTGACGCCGCGCCTTTCCAGATCAATGTGCAGCGCGCCGGCGCGGATCGGAAGCTGGGCTGTATTGGTCTGCAGAACAATCCTCTCCTGGCGGCGAAAGATTGCCTTCACCCGGGCAAGGAATTCGGGAATGCTGAAGGGTTTGGTCAGGTAATCGTCTGCCCCCATATCCAGTCCGGCAACGCGATCCTCCTCCGTTGACCGGGCGGTGAGCATGAGAATCGGAGTGCAATTGGCGCCGCCGCGAAGCCGCCGGCAAATTTCCATCCCGTCCAGCCCCGGCAGCATCAGATCGAGAACAATAAGATCGGGCCGGTCGGATTGCGCACGGGACAAACCGCGGAGCCCATCCTGTTCCGATTGAACGCGGCAACCGATGTCGCGCAGGTGCAGCGATAAAAGCCCGGCGATTTCCGGATTGTCCTCGATGACAAGGATGGTGCGCGCGGTCATTCATACTCCCCGGCATTGGGTAAGCCCGGGCCATGGTTACCCGTCCCGAGCCCGGGTTGCGATCCGGTGAATAGAATTATTCGGGACGCGCGCGAAACTCGAATCACGACTTCGCGATATATTGGTGATCGGCCCTATACGGCGGTCGGGATAAGCCTGGAACGACCAGCTAGATCTAGTACCCGTTACGGACCGTAAGATCGCTCGAGAAATTCCGCTACAAGGCCCGTATCGACAACCAGGTCGGCAAGGCTTTCCCACGCCGTATCTTCGTTACAGGCGACGCTTTTCAGATAGCCGAAATCGAGCCCGGCCGGCGCGCAAAGAACACGCAGCGCATCGATGTTGGAGCGCGGCAGCAGCTCGATGAACCGGGTGCCCGGCCGGCTAAAGACCAGATTGGCGAGACCGCCACCATTCGGTGCGACGACGATCTCGGCATCGGCAAAAGCGACGATCTGTTCGGCGAGGCTAAGATGGCTGAGTTGTAAAAGCGTGAAGCCGTGGGGGCTCAACAGCGCGAACAGCTCATCCTCGTTGAGCACCCGGCGATGGGCCGCGTCACCGCGCGAAATATAAAGCCGGCTGCCGTGCCCGCGCGCCCCGGCCGGCAGCGCGGCCCTTGCCGGCGCGACAAGGTCGCGCAAGACTCCGACGGCCCATTCAGGCAACAGGCTGCCCCGGGTAAACTGATGGCACGGCACGATCAGGCGGCGCGCCGTCAGGATCGGTATGCGGCTGGCATCGATAATGCGGTCGGCGGGAACGCCCGCCAGGGCAAGACTCTCGCGCTGGAAGGGGCGTGACTGATCGGCATAGATCAGTGTCTCCGGATCCAGCCCCTTTAGCAGGCGCAGCAGCCGGGGCAGGCAATCGATCAGCCAATGAAAATATAGTTTCTGGTTCGATGCGGTCATCGTCAAAACCGGCTGATCGTAATGAGCGATGCGCGGCATTGGCAATAGGGGGCAACCGCGGTTCCCCAGGATGCCAATTTGCGCCGCCGCCTTTGCGAGTCGAGGATCTTGTGGGTTGCGCGGGTGATATGGCCACCGTCGGCTGCCAAAACGGTCCCGTTGGCGAACACAGTGCCGTTTTCGACAACCGCCGTGTAGTGATATCGGAGTTCCGCCGGTCGGTCGTCAGTCCAGATGCCAGGCCCGGCCACATTCACGGGACTATCCAGGCTGACAGGTATGGGCTCGGGCCATCTGTCAACGATATAAGGATCGACAGCTATATCGCGGAACGGCGCTACACCGGTCAGGCCGAGCGCCGTTGCTTCGTTCGTCGCCAGGCGAACGGCCCGGGCGACCAGCGACGCTGGCCGGGCCCATTTAATCATGCCGGTTCATCCAATTCATGTCGACGCCCAGTATGTGGCTCCAACCTGGCCGGTTCTTACACCGAACGGAGGTGGCGCCACAACATTGACGCATGCCGCTGGCAGTGGCGGTGGCGGTGGCGCCATAAGCAGTCACCCGATACGCCCGCAGCGGTCAGGAGGACCCCGAGGCAAGATTTTGGGTTTGAATTATCGCTGGTGACAGCGTATTTCCTCTGAATTGCCTGATTTTCGATGTAACCGCACGGGGCCAAAAATTTTATGAGCGAAAAAATAATTCTTCCGCCGGTTACCGATGAAGAGCGCAAGTCCTGGCCGGAAGATGTCATCGTCGCCCTGCTCGATGCCTATAAAGACGATCGCGGCGCGATCCAACCGCTTGTCGATATGGACATGAAGAGCTGCGTGCTGATTACCTCAAAAAAAGGCGCAGTGCGCGCCAATCATTACCACACAACGGACTGGCATTTCTGTTACGTCCTCGAAGGCGAAATCGATTATTACCACCGCCCGACCGGGAGTGATCAGGAACCCGAAAAAGTAAGGATCAAGAAGGGCGAGATGTGTTTCACGCCGCCCATGGTCGACCATCAAATGATTTTCCTTGAGGAAACGACATTCCTGACGCTGGGCCGTAACTCACGGTCTCAGGCAGTCTATGAAGCCGACGTCGTCCGTATTCCGCCCCTCACGTCAGAATAATTTGACGTCATCGACCTCTCATATCCGTGCCGGTCTTATCGGCGCTGGGCCGTGGGGACGGAATATCGTCAGAACGATTGAGGCGATAGACGGGGTGGAGCTGTCCTTGGTTATGAACCAAAGCGGGAGCAGACCCGATTTCGTCCCCGACAATATTCCCGTCGCCGCCTATCGACCCGAATTGCTAAATCCAGAAACGATCGATGCTGTTTTCATCGCGACGCCGCCTCACAGCCATGCCGAAATCGCGATGGCTGCGATGCAGCGTCGGCTACCTGTTTTTGTCGAAAAACCGCTGACACTGAACAGGCGGGACGCAACGGCTATTTGCGCCCAGCACAAGGTGACGCCGGCGCCTTTCTTTGTCGATCATATCTATCTGTTTCATGCAGGGTTCAGGGCCTTAAAATCCGCGCTGGCGGGTGCCGGCCGAATCAGGGCCATCTCCTCAATCGGGGGAAATTGGGGACCCTTTCGCACGGATACCTCTACTCTGTGGGATTGGGCGCCGCACGATATCGCGATGTGTTTGGATCTGGTCGGTCAAAACCCAGACGAAATGACATGCCAGCGTCCTGAAATCGGAAAAAATGGCCAGGGGCAACGGCTGGCGTTCTCCCTGACATTTCCCGGCCCTTGTGAGGCTCGGATCAGCATTGGCAATATTTTTCAGAAAAGACGGCGCCAAATAACGGTTTACGCTGAAACCGCGGCCTTGCGCTTTGAAGACGAAGCTGAACCCCGTGTCGTCCGCTATCCCGCTTCCGACCCTTTTGAAGACCTGCAGGGAAACGGGGAAACCATAAATTTTTCCGGGAACCCGCCGTTAACACAGGCGGTCATGGAATTTTGTCATGCTATCCGGCAAAGCGATCAAAGGTCCGCACAATTGAAACTTGGTACGGACGTGGTCGCGCTGATCGAAAGGCTCGATCGTAAAATACTAAACTGTAGCTAGCCCGAATTATTCACGGTGCGGCGTTTAATGGTTGGTGAGCATGGATTAACCTGTTGAGATTCT
>JAQBTY010000399.1 GCA_027624735.1 Pseudomonadota bacterium
CAACATCTATCAAGTATCACTCAAAGGAGATGAGAGTATCATATCAAATATGATACACTATTGATACACCTATAATACCATAATCGGTAGTGCGTTGTTTTATATACCCTTTTTATATTACCTCAATCTACCCAGAATTGCCAGCCGCTTGTTTTACCTGACGCGGTTAGATCGGACATCGTTTTTTCCTAGCTGCGAATGATTGCCGGTTTTTAGCGTATACTGGCCCAACGTCCAACCGCTATAGCCTTACCGGTGTCGGAAAAATACCCTCTCAGGCCGAGGCCGAGATAACGTCGCCGAGCTCGATTTCACCACTGGCTATCACCTCGGCATAGACCCCCATGTGGATGTGACCGAAGGCCTGTTGCAGCGCCTTCGGGACGTTGAGGTCGCGTTCCGCCGTGGCGGGGTTTACCTGGGTCGCGGCACAGCGCGTGGTCGGCGACAGCACGCGCATTTGCGCCTTACCGACGGTTATAGTCTTTCCAACATAGGTGAATTCCTCCCACGGTTTGGTTCCGTCCAAGTACAGATTCGCGCGAAACCGGATGGGATCGACGGGCGTGCCCAGATGCTGTTCAAGGGCGCGGATGGATGCCAACCCGATCAGGGACACATACTTGTCGCTGTCTGCCCCCTCCTTGCGGCTGGCATCGCCAAACATGTGGTCGGGTGCTTCGAGGATCCGTGGCACCCCGTCTTTGCACTCATCGCCGAGAAATTCCGCGAAAAATTGTTCCATGTCGGCACGGCCCGGTGGGGTGGTGATATTGGCGCGGGCGATCTCGCTCCCATCCTGGCAAATGGTCAGGACTCCGGACTGGTCGTCGAATGTGGTCCGCAGCCGGGCGAGCGATTCGTTGCGCATCAGCATGTAAAAATTGGTCTTGTGGAGCCACGCGGGGTTTGCGGCATCGAAATCGATGGCGCCGCGGGCGATGGCGAACCGCCTGTCATGGGGGAGTCCCTGCCCGATCGTCAGGACGACCCGTTGAAGATTTTCAGCACTGAGACCCTTTACCGGGTATCGGAAGATGTCGATGAGTTCTGCTGTCATCTGTTTGGATTATGACCTGCCAATGGTCATCTCACATTCAACTGCAACTGGTGGCCGTCGGGATCGGAGAAATAGATGCAGCGAGGATCGCCCTGCCGCCCCCGGACGGCGATTCCGTGACTCTCCAGCACAGCCTTGACGTCTTCGTAGGACCCCGTCGATTGATTGAATGCCATGTGGTTGAGCTCCGGCCCGCAATTGACTTCCTGGCCGTGGCCGACCTCGAACAGGCCCATGACCTGCTCCCCGCAACGCAGAAACATATAACCGCTGCCGCCGTGATGTTCCGTCATGCCTAAAATTTCAGTGTAAAACCTCAAAGACCGTTTGAGATCGCTGACGTGCAGAACGACATGATCCAACCCGGTTGTGATGACGCTCGGTTTGACTGAATTTATCGTGGTGCTCTCCATTACCGCCTCCTCTGCTTATAGGACCTGATGATGCGACACTCGGCGCCATCATGTGCCCCGCAGGCTCCGCGATGCAACATTTGAGTTTAGCGTGAAAGTGACTGCCGCAAACGCTAGATTGACCAATAGCTGCCGCCTTTCATAGTGTGGCGTTTATCTCAACGGGTGTTTTCCGGTATGATTGTTGTGAGTACCGCATGGGCCGCAGGCGGCGCGTTGGTTATATGGCTTTACCTCGCATTGTTCCGGGGTGGTTTCTGGCGGGCTGATCAGCGCCTGTCCGACCGGATCGACGAGCCATCACACGGGCCAAAAATTGCCGCCGTCATACCGGCTCGGGACGAGGCCGAAACGATCGCCCAGGCTGTCCGGTCTATCGCCGGACAGGATTACCCCTCAGACGTGACTATCGTCGTGGTGGATGACGGCAGTACCGACGGGACGGCGAATGCCGCGAAATCTGTCGCCTCGCGGTCTTGTGTCCTTGATGTGATCGACGGCCAGCTATTGCCTGACGGCTGGACTGGAAAAATGTGGGCGGTCGCTCAGGGAATCGACCGGGCCGGAAACCTTGCTCCCGATGCGGTGTACCTGTTGCTGACCGATGCCGATATCGAGCATGCACCGGATAGTTTGCGACGCCTGGTGGCGAAAGCGGAACAGGAGAAGCTCGATCTGGTGTCCCTGATGGTCAAGCTTCGGTGCCAAAGTCCCTGGGAAAAGCTTCTGATCCCCGCTTTTGTCTTTTTCTTTCAAAAGCTGTTTCCGTTTCCCTGGGTCAACAACCCCAGCCGGAAGGAGGCTGCGGCGGCGGGTGGTTGTATGCTGGTAAGGTGCACGGCCTTATCGCGGATTGGGGGTGTTTCGAGCATTCGCGACCGGGTGATCGATGATTGTGCTCTGGCCGCGGCGATCAAACCGGGCGGCGCCATCTGGCTTGGTCTTGCCGGGGAGAGCCGTAGTCTGCGAGGGTATGACGGGCTTCGCGGCCTGTGGGATATGGTTGCCCGTACGGCATTCGTGCAATTGAAGAATTCGTACTTTCTGCTATTTGGTGCCATCTTCGGTATGATCGTTCTGTATCTGACGCCACCATTGGCGGTTCTGGTCGGCGTCTGGTTGGCTGATGCGCGCATTTTTCTGGTTGGTCTTTTTGTATGGATTCTCATGGCGTTTCTCTATCTTCCTACTGTCAGACTTTATGGCGCGCCCCGATGGCGTGCCATGCTCCTGCCGGTCGCGGCGCTGTTTTATACGGCAATGACCGTGGCTTCAGCCTGGCGCACCTGGCGGGGACGGGGCGCCGGATGGAAAGGGCGTTCCTACGGTCCTCCGTCACGGAGATCGGAACGGCAGGTTAGGGAATGACGGCATTGGGTAAGGTGACCTATTCTCCAGATCAGATGCAGCACCAGCAAGCCATCGATTATGTCACCAGTGTCGTCCGCGCTTCGGGCACCTCCTTCTATTGGGCGATGCGGCTTTTGCCCCGGCGGAAGCGTGAAGCCATGTATGCGGTTTACGCATTTTGCCGGGAAGTGGATGATATTGCCGATGACCCCGGTACGCCGACCGAAAAACTCGACCGGCTTGCCGATTGGCGGGTCGAGATAGAGAGGCTGTATTCGGGTCGGCCGACAAATCCGGTGTCGCTAGCCCTGGTGGATCCCGCCCGACGGTTCGGCATGCGCAAGGAGACATTCCTTGCGGTCATAGAAGGCATGGAGATCGATTCAGCGGAACGGGTGCGGATGACCACTATCGGCGCTCTGGAGGATTATTGCGACAGGGTGGCCTGCGCGGTTGGACGGCTGTCCAATCGGGTGTTCGGGATTGACGATGCGTTAGGTGAACCGGTCGCGGTTTCGCTTGGCCAGGCGCTTCAACTTACCAATATTCTCCGCGACTTGTGGGAGGATGCCGCCCTTGATCGGCTTTATGTTCCAAACGACATGTTGATGACCTATGACATCCCGTGGGCCGATGCGAGGCGGACCCTGTCACATCCGCGCTTTGGTGAAGTGTGCCATGAATTGGCCGCAATTGCCTTGCAACGTTATGCGGAAGCGACAACCGCGCTGTCCTTTTGTGACACGAGTCAAATGCGACCGGCCAGTTTGATGCTTCAGAATTATCAACGGGTGCTGAAAAAGCTTATCCGGCGGGGGTGGAAGAATCTCGATGAACCGGTTTCTCTGGGAAAAGGACAAAAGGTCTGGATTTTACTTCGCTATGGGCTCATATGAGTGTTTGAAGCGGCGTGGAACTGATTTATTGTCACCCATCGTTGCGTAAGTAGTCGGAACATATTGCTTTTTTGGTTGATTCTCTGCAATAATGTTTCTGTTTTTTGTTATATACCCCGACTCATTGAGAAAGCGAAATTAACGCTTGCTGGGCCCATTGAAAAGGATTCTTGTT
>JAQBTY010000400.1 GCA_027624735.1 Pseudomonadota bacterium
AAACTGGGGCGATTTATGCGACGACGTATCAGACAATTTTCGCGTCATATCTCCAAAGGATTTTCGGGTTCTGACGTGAGCGGAGTATAAATAACAAAAAGATAAAGCTATTGTCGGGCTGGTTGTTCCGAATTAAGCATAACGATTGCCGTCTATCGCGCCTGGATCTGGGCAAAAAAGTCGTTTCCCTTGTCATCGACAATCATAAAGGCCGGGAAGTTTTCAACCTCAATCCGCCATACCGCCTCCATGCCCAGTTCTTCATATTCGACCACTTCGATTTTTCGAATGCAATCCTGCGCCAGACGCGCCGCGGGACCACCGATAGAGCCCAGATAAAATCCGCCATATTTCTTGCAGGCATCGGTCACTTGCTTGGACCGGTTCCCCTTGGCCAACATAACAAAACTGCCGCCGGCGGCCTGGAAATCCGCCACATAGGAATCCATGCGACCGGCTGTCGTCGGTCCAAACGCGCCCGACGCATAGCCCGTCGGCGTCTTGGCGGGACCCGCATAGTAGATCGGGTGATTGCGCATGTAGTCCGGCATGGGTTCGCCTTTTTGCAACCGCTCGGAAATCTTGAGATGCGCGAGGTCCCGCGCCACGATCATGGGACCCGTGAGGGCCATGCGGGTTTTTGTCGGGTACTGTGACAGGGTCTGTCGGATTTTATCCATGGGTTGTGTTAAGTCCACGGATACCACGGCGCCGCCCAGCGAGCCCTCTTCGATATCGGGCATATATTGCGCCGGGTTGGTTCCAAGCCGTTCGAGAAAAATTCCGTCTCTGGTGATTTTCCCCAGAACCTGCCTGTCCGCGGAACAGGAAACGCCAATACCAATGGGCAGCGACGCCCCATGCCGCGGCAAGCGAACGACTCGCACATCATGACAGAAATACTTGCCGCCGAATTGCGCCCCAATGCCCATTTCGCGGGTTGCCGCCAAAATTTCCGCTTCCATCTCCAGATCCCTGAAGGCCTGGCCGAACTTGCCTCCCTGCGTGGGCAGACCATCGAGGTAACGCGTACTGACGAGTTTCACGGTCTTGAGATTCATTTCGGCAGAGGTGCCGCCGATCACGATGGCCAGATGATAGGGAGGACACGCGGCGGTTCCCAAAAGCAGTATCTGGTCTTTCAGGAAGCTGATCAGTTTCTCGGGGTGCAACGCCGCTGGCGTTTGCTGATAAAGAAACGACTTGTTGGCCGATCCGCCACCCTTGGCGACAAACATGAACTTGTACGCATCGCCCTGGGTTGCGTAGAGGTCTATCTGCGCCGGCAGGTTGTTTCCGGTATTGACCTCCTCATACATCGACAACGCCGAGAGTTGCGAATAGCGGAGGTTCGCTTCGGTGTAGGTTTTGAAGACACCCGCGGCGAGCGCTGCTGCGTCGTCACCATCGGTCCAGACCCGCTGTCCCTTTTTGCCCATGATGATCGCGGTGCCGGTATCCTGGCACATGGGCAGAATACCGCCGGCGGCAATGTTGGCATTCTTCAACAAATCCCAGGCGACGAAATGGTCATTGGGCGACGCGTCCTTATCGTCGAGAATGCTGGCGAGCTGTTTCAGGTGCCCCGGCCTGAGGAAATGCGCCGAATCATAAAACGCCTGTGCCGCCAGTTGCGTAAGACCGGCGTTTTCGACCATGAGGATATCGGTCCCGTTGAATTTTTCCAGACCGACATGGTCCGACGTGAGCGGACGATATTCCGTCGTATCCTCGTCCAGCGGAAACATCTCATGGTAGTTGAAGTCCGGCATCGCGGTAATTCCTGAGTTGGGGTGACTGACTTAAAAGTGCGCGATCATGGAGGATCCCGGGGAGCCACGCGCAGCTATTTTTTGCGAAAATTATCGAGCGCAACGACCTGTCCATGGTCAGTCGACGGATCGGTGCTCTCCTTCTCACGGTCAGGCGCGGAACCGTCAAACGGGCTAATCGCGGCTGCCTGTGTTTGTGAAGACGTCTCAATTTTATCGTCGGAATTGGCGTCAAACTGCAGACCGAATTTTACGGACGGATCGACAAACGCCGTAATGGCTGCATAGGGGATAACCAGAGTCTCGGGCGCGCCGCCGAAACTGAGCGTGATGGAGAATTTGTCCTCGTCTACCGCCAGATCCCAATACTGATGCTCCATCACAATGGTCATCTCATCCGGATATTGCGCCAACAGTCGATCGGTAATCGTGACGTTTGGGTCTTTCGTCCGGAAGGTAATATAAAAATGGTGCAACCCCGGCAGCCCGCTTTCCACTGCAACGGCCAAGGCCTCGCGGACAACACCGCGCATGGCGCGTTCAACCATTTTGGGATATTCAAGAAAATCCTGGGTCATTGGGACCGCATCATCATACGGGCCATTTTACCGGATTTACGGCTCAAAAAGCAAGTGCGCACCGGCCGAAGCCATTGCGAGATGGGTGGTATTGAATAGCAGAGGTGGGGGGCTTCTGTTGCCCGGCGCCCCCCGAGCCGCGCTTACCTATTAGGCAGCGAGGGCCAAGTCATTATCGTTGGCACTTGTAATTTAGCCCGATAACGGCGGTACCATGCCGAGCGAAAAACCAGTCTTTAGACGCGCGTCGATCCTATTTCGCCCCCAAAATTAAGCTTTTTACAAGCTCGCCTGAAATTGGTGGAGGCGCCGGGTACCGCCCCCGGGTCCGCATCGCTTATTGCAAAGGTCGTTTATCGCCATAGCCGGTTGCCCGGCACTCCTAATATAGTGTTAGTGCGCCTTAATTTAAAGTTAGTGTTTCGAGATTTATTCGCGGGCATTTTTTAGATTTTTTATTGATGCATATCCCAATCGGTACGGTGCTTGGCGATGCGCCCCTGGCCACTAAAAGATAGTTCGGAGCGGGGTGAAGCCCCTGACTCCCGAATCCAGTTGAGATCGTGCCAGTGGATATGTGCTAAGCTGTGAGACCGAAATCATGGACGAGTATTCTTCGCGTGTTGCGTAACAGGAAGTTTTTATTTTCTTTAAAATTTGTGTTTTCGGCGGCCATGATTTGGCTGGTCGCCCACAATATCGATTTTGACGACGCCATCGGGCGTTTCGCTCAATTGACGGCTTCAGCCGTTTTATTGTTCGCGGCTTTGGTGTTTGTACTGATCGTCAACAACACCATGCGGTGGAAAGTGGTGTTGTCGGCAATCGGCGCCAGTTTGCCCTTTGGCAAGGCATTCACTCTCAATTTGATCGGCCTATTTTTTAATCAAACCTTGCCGTCCTCGGTCGGTGGCGATGCGGTGCGGATTTATCTGGCGTACAAGCATGGGCTTACCCTCACCAGCGCCATCAACGGCGTCATGTTGGATCGAGTCACTTCAATGTGTGGTTTGATCCTCCTGGCATTGGTGGGCCAGTTCTTTCTCTTTGACCGTATCGGCGACAGGAATGTTGGGCTGGTTTTTAGCGCCCTGGCCGTGGCGGCGGTCGCCGGCGTCGTCGTTCTGATGTTTCTTGACAGGTTTCCCGGACGGATCCGTCACTGGCGGTTGGTCAGCGGGCTGGCTAAACTCTCCCGGGATACGAAGATGCTGTTTTCGGCAACGCGCTATTCCGTCTTTGCGGTCACGTTAGGCTCAGTCGGATTTATCCTCATTTCCCTAATGGTTTTCGTCATTGCTCAGGCCTTGAATATTGGGGTGACGGTTTTCGATTGCCTGTTGCTGGTTCCGCCGGTGATGCTGACCACGGCGATTCCTCTATCCATCGCCGGCTGGGGCGTACGGGAAGGGGCGATGGTTTTCGCTTTTGGATTAATTGGCGTGCCGACGTCCGATGCCCTAATTCTTTCAGTTTTAGCCCGGATTATTCACGGTGGTCGGATGGTTTGAGCAAGGCGCGTGGTATCGTCCGGGTTGACGG
>JAQBTY010000401.1 GCA_027624735.1 Pseudomonadota bacterium
CCCATCTGTTGCCGGGCACCACCGCCGCCTGGGGCTGTTCGCCCGGCGCCGCGACCGGCATGGTGGCTATGGCCGAGGAATTCGGCGCCGACGCGCGGCTGGTCGCCTTCATGCAGTTCCTGCGGGTGATAATGGTGGTGATCACGGCGACGCTGGTGTCGCGGCTGATTTTCGGCGTGACCGCGACCGAGCACGCGCCGGCCGCCGCCGTACAGTCCTTCGCCGACCAACTGCCGGGGCTCGCAGCCACGCTCGCGGTCGCGGCCGGCGGCGGGCTTGCCGCGCGGCTGCTGCCGGTGCCATCCGGCAGTGTGTTCGTACCGCTGATTTTCGCCGCCACCCTCCAGGGCATGGGAGTCATGACCATCACCCTGCCGCCGTGGCTGCTGATCGGCGCGTTCGCTCTGATCGGCTGGTGGGTGGGCTTGCGTTTCGCGCGGGAAACCGTGCTGTATGCGCTTCGCGCCATGCCGGTGATGCTGGCCGGTATCTTCTCGCTGATCCTGCTCTGCGGGCTGTCGGCGGCCATGCTGGTGTGGCTGGTCGGCACCGACCCGCTGACCGCCTTTCTCGCCACCATCCCGGGCGGGCTCGATGCGATCGCGATTATCGCGGTCGACAGCAACGCCGACATCTCGTTCGTGCTCGCGCTGCAGACGGTGCGGCTGTTCGTGGTCATCGTGACCGGCCCGATGCTGGCCAAGCTGATCTGTAGGCTGGTCTGATACAGGGCGTAAGCCACGGTGCGAGCGGGTCATTTCACCCAAGCATGAAGAGGCGCCAATTTACAGGACCGAAAAAATGGCGGCCCCGGCAAGCCGGACAAACGGCGCACCGTTGTTCGTCCCGATGGCTGCGGAACGCACCCACATTATTGTAACGGCTGCCTTGGCCGCAGGAGTGACGAGCGATAAACTGCGTCAGGGGCAGGACGGATAGGACCGTTACAGCATGTCTTTAAATGACGATATCAAGTCTCACGCCAAGCTGGTTGCCAGGGATGTCAAAGCCGGAAAACCATCGGCCCATTCCACCATGGCGCGGGAGTTTATGGCTGAGTTTCCCGACGCTGTTCTTGGCGTACTCGATCTCGTGCACCGCGAAACGAACCGCAAGAAGCCCAACGAGGCGATCGTTCAGGCATACATTTATATGTTTGGCGTTGGCCTTGAAGAAATTCGCTATGAGCTCGAGCGGGGACAGGAATGGGCGGAGGATATTGTCGATACCGTTCGGGAACTGCTGCTGTTGCTGGCGCGGGGCG
Source organism: Pseudomonadota bacterium (assembly GCA_027624735.1). Lineage (GTDB taxonomy): Bacteria > Pseudomonadota > Alphaproteobacteria > MPNO01 > UBA2964 > JAQBTY01. The sequence continues at coordinate 1,265 of JAQBTY010000401.1, forward strand.
GCGTCCTCCCGCCTCACCTGCTCATGCTCCTGCTTAACGCGATGATCGAGGCGCGGCTCGCTCCGGGCGACGAATTAACCGAATGCCTGGGCGAGATTGCGCTTGAAACCGCGGAAGAAGCGCCCGCGTCGACACTCTCCGACTTGGAGGAATTATACGCGTCGATTGTGGAACAGGCGGGCGGTAATGAATTCGAAGTCCATGCGGCGCTCGCCGACATCAGCATGGCGTTGCCGCCCGAATTCCGAATGGCGATGCTGGATCATATCATGACCGCCGACAATCCGGTGCTTCGCGATACGGCGATCCTGTATTTGCTCGATGCCGCCCCCGAGGTTCGCCAAACCGTGTGCCAACTGATCGCCGACCATGCCGCGCCCTCGTTAATATCGCCTGTCGCGTTTCGGCGCATGATAGCCGTTCGGAACTGGCTGCCCGAAAACGAGCGGGGTCCTCTTGACGCCGGCATCAGGAAATGCCGGCAACAGCAGGTCGACTGCGCGGCATGGCCGAAGAGGCAGGTCGAGGAAATCCTTGTTTCCAACCTGGATGGCGCGGGGGCCCAGAGCATATTCGCCGTAACCAGGAACGGCAGCAAATACCTCATCGCCAGCCTCCTGGTCAAGCAGGGGATCGGCACCGCCGACGCATGGTGTCTTCGCGACCAGTCGAAAGGCGACGTGAGAGATATTCTCGGACGCATTCAGTCAGAAACGGATTCTCATCGCGTGCCGCTGGAATTCCTTCATTTTCTTGTTCCGCATTTTCTGGCGATCGGGCAAAAGAACGGCGTTGTCCCCATGGCGGGGATGCTCGATTTCGTCGAGGCTATCGGCATCGAGGCGTGGCAGCCCTCTGAACTTACCAACGATGCGCTTCTATCCCTTCTTGAGCAAGACATCGATCCTGCTCGCTTCGATTCAGCCGCCGTGGCCAAGGTGATCGAAAACAGTGGCAACCTGCTCGACGAAATGCTCTTCCTGGATTCCTGGTTCGAGCAAGATGCCGTGGTAGATGCCGTCCTTGCCGGGACCCCGAACGCCCGTACCCGAAAAAAGGTTGATGCCATCATCAAACTGGTCCTTGAACCGCGCCGGGCCAGGTGGACAGAACGCTTCCTTTGGACGGCGCTGTGGCTGAAGCAGAGACGGGATTTGATGTCTCCATGGGCGGAATTCTTCGTCATCGGCCGTGAACTTCATCGCAATCGCCCAGTCAACGACATTCCGATCATGCAGGGCATAGCAGAAGCGACGGTGCAGGCGGAGATGATGCGGTTTTAGCCAAACTGCACGACATTGGCCACCAACGCCGGGCGCCAAAAAGGGCTGAAGGTGACCCATAGCTGCCATTCGACCCAGACAGACTCATCCCACACCGAAGCATAGTTTTTCGACCACCCCGCACCCCCGCGCCGAGCCTCGCCGGTGAGGGGGTGCGGAGTGCCGTGCTCAGTGGGCCAACGCCCAGCGGGCCATCTTCTGCACGTCCGCGGGCGCGTTGTAGATGGCGGCAACGAGCGCCCGTACCCGGGGGCCGGAGGTCGGGTAGAGAACAAGGCGCCGCTTCTTGATTTCCGCGACGAAGGCCGGGTCCTTCATGGTGTCGAGGAATGCCTTCTGCAGCGCCGCCAGACGGTCGCGGGGTATGCTCGGCGGCGCGATATAGGGCCGGCCGAATACCTGGACGTTGGCGAACAGTTCCATGGCCTTCCTTTTCTTCTCATCCTTGATGAAGCCCCAAACCTGCGGGATGCCGCGGCGGGTCATCTCGGCATGCGGCGCGAGGCCGAACTGGACCAGCACCTTCACCTTCTTCTGCTCAACGAGATGCGGCGCGCCGCTCATCAACGACGCCCAGGCATAGCCGCAGAATCCATCGATCTCGCCCTGCTCGATCGCCAGCACCAGGTTCTTGGTGCCGCGATAGCCCTTGATCAGCTTGATGTTGGCCCCGGCCAGGTTGCGCATCAATTGGGCATGGTCAAAGGTGGTCGAGCCGAGATTGTCGCCGCCAAACACGGCCTGGGTTTTCTGCAACTCGGCGAAGCTCTTGACCGGGCCGCCGGCGCGTACCAGGCACAACGTGGTAAAGCCTGACGCACTGCCGATATAGTTGAACTTCAACGCGTCGAACTTGGCGTTCGATTTCTGGCCCAGCACCGGCTCGACCAGGGTGCCCGGCTGCGCGCCGAGTATGACGGCGCCGTTGCGGGGCGCGACATTGTAAAGATACGCCACCGACTTGCGGCCGCCGCTGCCCGGCATGTTTTTCACCACCATGTTGGGGTGGCCGGGGATGTATTTGACGATGTGCTTGGCGATGGTGCGGGCATAGGCGGTAAAGCCACCGCCCGGTGGCGCCGCAACCATCATATCGACGGTGCGGTCCTTGTAGAAATCGGCGACGGCGTCGGCTGCCGCCGGCGCAGCGGTGATGCAGGCGGCTATCGCGGCGGAAGCCGCGAAGGTAATGCGGTGCATGGTTTACTCCCTTCAATTTGATTTTGTTTGCCGGCCGGATCGGCCGGCAGAACCAAGTTATACCCCGACTCATTGAGAAAGCGAAATTAACGCTTGCTGGGCCCATTGAAAAGGATTCTTGTTG
>JAQBTY010000019.1 GCA_027624735.1 Pseudomonadota bacterium
CCTTGCTCAAACCATCCGACCACCGTGAATAATCCGGGCTAGGACGAGCCATGGCAAAAAAACCAAGAAGTGAACCACCAAACAATACCAAAAATTACCTCTGATGTGGCGTAAAGAGACCCAAACACTTTCCCGATAGCCAACCGCCCACGAAACGAAAACCGGAATAGAGACGATGAAAATTACGATATTCGCCACTCCCGCAAAACAGAGCAAGAATGCATAAACCGGCCATTCCAAACTATCCTTAATCGCTCCTACTGCATGTATTGAGATGTTGTTCCCCAGCAAGAGAACTAAAGTCAGCAGACAATAGTTTGCGCCTCGCCTGGAAAAAACGTTGCTCCACAATTGGCCCGTTTCTCCAGTCCAAACGAATCGATGCCACCAGATGGAACAAGGGACAAACACTAGATTTATCCAGGTAAGAGGTGACAACCAATCGACTGATAAATTGTCTGAATCGTTGTCCGCAGCAGAATCAGCTATCGATGGATCAATTTGATACGCCAATAAAACGACAAGAAAATAGGTTAGGCAAAATACGAGCAGCGTCGGAATAAACGCCAAGAATCCAGCAAAAAACGCCCGGTAGGCACCGGCAAAAACAGTAAAGGCTGTCGGACGCGGCATTTGGCCAGCGCCGCTCACCCCGCGAACTCCCTGCGAATATTTTCCGAATGTTCCCCGATCGCCGGGATGGGACCGAGTGCGGGTGTCACGCCGTCATGGCGCGCCGGCGGGGCGACCATGGCGACGGGGCCGGTGGGGCTCCCGACTTCGATGCGGCGTAGCGCGGGGTGGTTGGACAGGCCGGCGACGTCGTTGACTTCGCCAAAGGCGATGGCGGCTTGGCGCAGGCGGTCGATCAGGGTTGCCCGGTCCACCGATGTGAAGGCAGCGATGATGATCTCATCCAGCGCCGGGCGGTTGGTGCATCTTGCTTCATTGTTACAGAACAGGGGGTCGTCCGGCATGTCGGGCCGTTCCAACACGTCCGAGGCGAGGCGGACAAACTCGCGCTCGTTCTGGATGGCGATCAGGATCTCGCCGCCGCCCCGGGTCGGGTAGGCGCCATAGGGCGCGATGCTGGGATGGTTGAGACCGACACGCCTGGGCATGGTGCCGCCATAGTCGTACTGCAGCAGCGGCACGTTCATCCAGTCCGCCATGCCTTCGAACAGGGACGTCTTGATGGACGACCCCTCGCCCGTGATGCCGCGGGCGATCAGCGCCTCGAGCACGGCCATGTAGCTGTACATGCCGCAGGACACGTCACAGGCTGAGACGCCGACGCGGCCCGGCCCTTCGGCGCGGCCGGTGACCGAACAGAGCCCGCTTTCCGCCTGGACCAAAAGGTCATAGGCCTTCATGTCGGCATAGGCGCCGTCCTCGCCATAGCCGGATATATCGACCGTGATCAGCCGTTTGTTGGCGGCGCGCAGCACGTCCGACCCGAGCCCGGCCCGCGCGGCGGCGCCGGGCGCGAGGTTCTGGATGAACACATCCGCCTTGGCCAGGATGCGCTGCAAAAGCGCTGCATCGGCCTCATCCTTGATGTCGAGGACCAGCGATTCCTTGCCCCGGTTGAGCCAGACGAAATAGGCCGATTCGCCATGCACCACGCTGTCATAGAAGCGCGCGAAATCGCCCTCGGCGCGTTCGATCTTGATCACCCGCGCCCCGGCATCGGCCAGCCGCGACGAACAAAACGGCGCCGCCACCGCCTGTTCCAGCGACACCACCAGCGTGCCGTCGAGGGGGCGGGTCATAAGCGATCCAAAATTTCATTGTCATCCCGGCCAAGCGAAGCGCGAGCCGGGACCCATAACACGGTTAGATCCAATGGGTCCCGGGTCAGCGCCCGGGATGACAACGAGTAAAGTTGGACCATCATCAATACGACCGTGGCAAATCGAGCACGTGTTCGGCGAGGTACGACAGGATCAGATTGGTGGAGATCGGCGCGATGCGGTAGAGGCGGGTTTCGCGGAACTTGCGCTCCACGTCGAATTCCTCGGCGAAGGCGAACCCGCCATGGGTCTGCATGCACACATCAGCCGCCTTCCACGACGCCTCGGCGGCGAGATATTTGGCCATGTTGGCCTCGGCGCCGCAATTTTCGCCGGCTTCGAACAGCTCGGCGGCGCGGTTCACCATCAGGGCGGCGGCTTCGGTCTGGGCGTAGCATTCGGCGATGGGGAACTGGATGCCCTGGTTCTGGCCGATGGGCCTGCCGAACACCTCGCGTTCGCGGGCGTAGTTCGCCGCCTTGTCGATCAGCCATCTTGCGTCACCGATGCATTCGGCGCCGATCAGGATGCGCTCGGCATTCATGCCGGACAGGATATAGCGGAACCCCTTGCCCTCTTCGCCCACCAGGCTGTCGGCGGGGATTCTGAGATTGTCGAAAAACACTTCGGTGGTGGCATGGTTGATCATGGTGCGGATCGGCTTGATCTCGAGCCCGTTGCCCTTGGCTTCCCGCATATCGACGATAAAGACCGACAGCCCGTCGGTGCGCTTCGCGACCTCTTCTTTCGGCGTCGTGCGGGCCAGCAGCAGCATCAGGTCGGAATGTTCAGCGCGCGACGTCCAGATTTTCTGGCCGTTGACGATATAGGAATCGTTGCCGTCCTTGACCGCGGTGGTGCGCAGGCCGAGCGTATCGGTGCCGCTGCCGGGTTCGGTCACGCCGAACGCCTGCAGGCGCAGCTCGCCGGTGGCGATCTTGGGCAGGTAGGCCTGCTTCTGCGCGTCGCTGCCGTGGCGCAGCACGGAGCCCATGGTGTACATCTGGGCATGGCAGGCGGCGCCGTTGCAGCCGGATTTCTGAATCTCCTCCATGATCGCCGCCGCCGCCGTGATGCCGAGCCCGCTGCCGCCGTATTCTTCCGGTATCAAGACCGACAGGTAGCCCGCCTCGGTCAGCGCTTTGACGAAGGCCGTCGGGTAGGCGCGCTCACGGTCGAGCGCGCGCCAATACTCGCCGGGGAACTGCGCGCACAGCTTGGCGACGGCATCGCGGATGTCGGTATAATCTTCGGCCATGAATTCCTCACCGTGATGGATGCCCCCATTTTTTACACGGCAGAATATATCTGGCAATGGCTGCTCCCTTGACAGGACGCCGATGACGGAGAACCTTCACGGCTCCAGCCGCTGAAAGGATGACATATGCCGATCATCAACCGCATCGCCGAGTTTAGAGAAGAGATGGCCGAATGGCGGCGTCATATTCACGCCCATCCGGAAACCGCGTTCGAGGAACACCGGACCGCCGATTTCGTGGCCGCGAAATTGACCGATTTCGGCATCGCGATCGATCGCGGACTGGCACGGACCGGCGTGGTCGGCACGCTCAAGGGCAATCATGGAGACGGTCCGGCCATCGGGCTGCGCGCCGACATGGATGCGTTGGATATCGAAGAAAAGGGCGACCACGCCCATATTTCCACCAACCCCGGCAAGATGCATGCCTGCGGCCATGACGGGCACACCACCATGCTGCTGGGGGCCGCGAGATATCTGGCGGAAACACGCAATTTCGCCGGCACCGTGCATTTTATCTTCCAGCCGGCCGAGGAGCACGCCGGCGGCGGGCGGGAAATGGTTGCCGACGGGCTGTTCGACAAATTTCCCTGCGACACGGTGTGGGGCATGCATAATTTCCCGGGCCAGGATCTGGGTACGTTCGAGGTGTGCGCCGGGCCCGCCATGGCGGCGGCCGACACGCTGGAGATCTGGGTCCGCGGCAAGGGCACCCATGCGGCCTTTCCGCACGAAGGCCAGGATGTGATCGTCGCCGCCAGCCAGCTGGTCACAGCGTTGCAGACCGTTACCAGCCGCACCATGGACCCGCTGGAGGCGGTGGTGTGCAGCATCACCCAGATGCATGCGGGCGAGACCTACAACATCATCCCCGACGACATCGTGCTGCGCGGCACGGTGCGGACCTTCAAACCGGCACTGCAGGAACTGGCGGAAGCCACCATCAAGCGCATCGGCGCCGGCATCGCCACCATGTTCGACATCACGGTCGATGTGGGTTATACGCGCGGCTATCCGGCGACCATTAACGACACAGTCGAATCCGCCTACGCCGCCAGGATCGCCGCCGACGTGGTGGGGCCGGAAAACGTCAAAACCGATCCCAACCCCAAGATGGGTGCCGAGGATTTTTCGTATATGCTCAACGAACGGCCGGGCTGTTATATCTGGATCGGCAATGGACCGGGGATCGGCGGCTGCTACCTGCACAACGCCCATTACGATTTCAACGACGACGCCACCCCCTACGGCGCCAGCTACTGGGCGCGGCTGGTGGAAACAAGGCTGGCGAAGGGGTGACAGTTTTTCTATCGTCATGGTCGGCGGAGGCCGACCATCCACGAGTTTTGTTTTTGCGTCGTCGTAAAGAAGCAGAAAACAACAGAAAAACGTGGATGGTCGGCCTTCGCCGACCATGACGAGAATTGGGTTTATGATGGCTGAAAAATCCAACGAACCCAAAAAACGCCCGGAACCGGCGCGTACCTTTCCGGAATCCGACGTATGGACGCCACCGGGGGAAATACCGGAAGAGATAGAGATCGATCATCCGGTATTTCGCAAGGCCAAACACATCTCGCTCGGGGTGGGCGCCGCCGCGGCGCTCGCGGTCGCCATCGGTAGTTCAGGTACGCCGTGGTGGATGCCGATCCTCGCCTTCGCGGTCATCGCCGCAATCGTCTACCGCATCCTGCGCCCCCGCTTCCGCCCCCCGTCCATCGAGGACGAGCTTTAGCCCGCTTTATTCCGCCGCAAGAGCGCTGCTTTCCGCGGCGTCGAGGTGATCCCGCAGCAGGCCGACGAATTTTTTCGGCTTCTCAAAGGCGATCTGGTGGCCGATGCCGTCGATCGTGTGGTGTTTGATGCCGGGGTAGGCATCGGCGATCTGTTTGACGAATTCGGGCGGCGCCGAGCGGTCGTCGGACCCGGCGACGATCAAGCCGGGGCACGCCAGCGGCGCTACATGATCGAAAATAGTCACCCGAATCAACGCCGCGGCGAGCTTCAACTGACCCGGCACCTTTGCCTGCGCGGCGAACTGGACCGCCTTTTCGATCACCGCCGGATCGGCGCTGGGCGACAGCGAGTTTGGCGTCCTTGTCCGCGCCACCTCCGCCACGCCCAGCGTCTCGAAATCCTTCCGCCGCGCCGCGATGGCCGCGTCCTGCTTGTCCCTGGGCTGTCCGCCGCTGCCAATGACGGCTTCCGCGAGCGTCAGGCTGATGAGTTGTTCGGGATAGGATTGGTGAAACCCCGCCGCCAGCACGGTGCCCACCGAGTGACCGACCAGATGAAACCGGTCGAGCCCCAGCGCATCGGTGAAGCGTTTGATTACTTTCACGTAATCGGGAATCAGCGGCTCGTCGTCAGGCATCTCGCTCGAGTCGTTATAGCCGGGCGCGTCCCAACCGATGACGCGGTAGCGGTCCGACAGCCCGTCATAATGCGGCGCCCAGCTTTCCGAACGCCCGCCAAGCCCATGCAAAATGACCACCGGCGTACCGCCGCCCGCCTCGCGGTAGCTGATCCGCCGGCCATCGCCGATATCGAGTGTTTTCAGGTCTGGCGCCGCCATGTCTGTCTCCCTCTCAATCCGTGTCCGGAGAGTATGCGTCCTGCGCAGGGCCGCGATCAAGATCGCCTGTGTAACCCTGTTTCGAACAGCACGGAATATTGAACGCCGGCCGCTGTTTACCTTCCGGCCGGGAACTCGATGGGATGGTTCATCGAACCGCCCGGTTACAAGAACTTTTCAAGCCGGCCTTCAAAGGGAGACCCACATGTCAAAGCACACACGCCCTATTATCCTCGCCGCAATGGCCGCATCGCTGGCCTGGAGCAATGCCGCGTACGCGCAACAGCCGCCGCCGCAATTTCCCGACATGACGTTTTTCATCACCAGCAAAAGCGGCCCCGACGGCGCGAATTTTGGCGGCATCCAGGGCGCCGACAACCATTGCAAAGCGCTGGCGACACGGGCCGGCGCCGGCAACAAGACCTGGCGGGCCTATCTCAGCACCCAGGCAGCCGGTGGCAAGCCGGCGATCAATGCCCGCGATCGCATTGGCAGGGGGCCATGGCTAAACTCAGCCGGCGTGCAGGTGGCGGCCAATGTCGACGAACTGCATTCCGCTGCCAGCAAAATCAACGTGGAGATTGGCCGATCCGAGAACGGCCGGCGTATCCCCGGCCGTCAATTCGTCGTCAACCAGCATGATATCCTGACGGGGTCCACGGCCGATGGCCGCGCCTTTCCGCCCGGCAAGGATATGACCTGCGGCAATTGGACGAAGAGCGCCGATGGGACTGCGCAGATTGGCCATCACGACCGCATGAGCGGCCGGCCAGGCCCGGCCGGGAAAACCTGGAACTCCGCCCATATTACGCGCGGCTGCAGTGCGGAGAAACTGAAGAGTTCGGGCGGCGCCGGGTTGCTCTATTGTTTCGCGGCTCAATAAGGCGATTTCCGGTTATTGAGACCGGCAGGTTGCGCGCGCGGCCTGCCGGTCCCTGCTGCTAGACCGAGACCACCTGCCCTTAATTTTCGCTTGACGCCGTCTATCGCCGAGGCGGACGATCCAGCAACGAATTATCACCAATAGTCTGATGCGAGGGTGCCATGTCTAAGCTGTCAATTTCACATTTGGCGGGGGTGCTTTTTTGCGCCCTCATTCCGGTCACCGCGTCGGGTCAGGGACTGCCCGACGGCGAAGGCAAGGCGCTGGTCCAGGGCACCTGTCTGGCGTGCCACAAGGCCAACCAGATTACGCGCACCTCCGGCTACACCCAGGCGGGCTGGAAGGAGCTCACCGGCACCATGATCGATCTGTCCGCCACGCTGGAGGAACAGGGCAAGATCACGAACTATCTTGCGAAGCATTTCCCGCCGAACAAGAAGCGTGCGCCCAAGCTGATTCCCGGCGATGCCCAGATCAGCTTCAAGGAATGGACCGTGCCGACGCTGGGCCAGCGGTCGCGCGATCCCATCCAGGCGGCGGACGGCACCATCTGGTGGGCCGGGCAATGGGGCAATCTGATCGGAAAGATCAACCCCAAGACCGGCGCGATGAAGGAATATCCGCTGCCGGACAATGCCATGCCCCATAGCGTGACGCTCGATCGCGCCGGCAACGTCTGGTACACGGGCAACAAGAACGGCACGATCGGCAAGTTCGACCCGAAAACCGGGAAGATCACCGAATACAAGATGCCCGATCCCGCCGCCAGGGATCCGCACACGCCGATCTTCGACCGGAACAGCACGCTGTGGTTCACCCTGCAGCACAGCAACATGGTGGGCCGGCTTGACCCGGCAACCGGCGCCATCAAGCTGGTCACGATGAAGACGCCGAAATCGAAACCCTACGGCATTAAGATCGATGCCCGAGGCGTGCCGTGGGTAGCCTGCAACGGCAGCAACTGCCTGGTCAAAATCGACCCGGTCACCATGGAACTGACCGAGATCAAGCTGCCCCTGCCGAAGACCACCGTCCGGCGTCTCGACATCGCCGCCGACGGCAAGATCTGGTACGTCAATTCGGGGCTGGGGCGGCTCGGCCGGTACGACCCGAAAACCGGCGACATCAAGGAATGGCCATCGCCCAGCGGGCCGAAGTCCCACCCCTACGCCATCGCGGTCATAGACGGCATCGTCTGGTACAACGAGTCCGGCAAGCGGCCCGATGCGCTGGTCCGGTTCGACCCCCGGACCGAGACCTTCCAGAGCTGGCCCATCCCGTCGGGCGGCATCCATGCCGGCATCATCCGGCACATGCGGCCGACAAAGGACGGTAACCTGCTGATCCACCAAAGCAGCACCAACCGCATCACCTTGGTGACCATTAAGGGCCCCGCCAGAACGCAATAGATAGCTTGGTGATCGGCGCGGCACGGGTATGCGCCGCGTTGACAAGATCACATCGTCCGCCATGATGGGGGTTCCCGGGAACAAATTAAAAAGGAATCCCCAAATGGCCGGAAAGACCGATGAATTCGCTGGTGTGAAGCTGCCCCGCTCACCGGTCTACGGCACGAAGGGCATGGTGGTCAGCGGCCATAGCCAAGCGTCCATCGCCGGGCTCCGCATGCTGGAGCGCGGCGGCACTGTGGTCGATGCGATGATCGCGGCGTCCGCTGTCCTTGCCGCGGTGCTGCCCCATGCGACGTCATATGGCGGCGATGCGTTCATCATCTATCACGACGCCAAGACCGGAAAGACCCAGGGGCTGAACGCGTCCGGCGTGGCGCCGGCAGGGGCGACGCCGGAATACTTCAAGGACGGCATGACCATGCATGGGCCCAACGCCGCGTCGGTCCCCGGCATGGTGCGCGGCTGGGAGCGGCTGCACCAGAGATACGGCAAGATCGCGTGGCCCGAGCTGTTCAAGGACGCCATCGACGTGGCGGAAAACGGCCATCCGCTATCCCGCGTCCTGGCCGGCGCGCTGCGCCTGTTCGACCATGTGGGCAAGGATCCGGGCTGCGCCGCGCTTTACATGCCGGGCGGCGTGCCTCTGAAGGCCGGCGACATCGTCAAGCAGCCGGCCTTGGCCGAGACCATCCGCGATATCGCGGAGAATGGTAGCACCGCCTATTACGAAGGCCGCATCGCCAGGACACTTGGCGCGTATTGCCAGGCCAATGGAGGACTGCTAAGCGCCGCCGATTTCGAAGGCTATGAGCCCGAATGGGTCGACACGCTGCATACCAGCTATCGCGATCTCGACGTTCACGTCATGCCGCCCAACTCCTACGGCGTGCTGATGCTGATGCAGCTCAATGCGCTTTCGGATTTGCCGGCGAGCGCCATGACCGGTCCCGACGCGGACCGGCTGGCCTACCTGATGGCCGCCGCCCGCGCCGCTTTCGATGAAGGCATTCCCTATATCTGCGATCCCGCCGCCCACCCCGCCCCCATCGATGAGCTGCTGGGCGGGCAGATGACCAGCAAGCTGCAGGCCGCCGTTCGCGCCGCGGCGCCGGGTCCGCATCAGCGGCCGGGTGTCGGCGGCACCAGCTGCATCACGCTGGCCGACAACGCGGGCAACGCGATCTCCGTGGTGCAGAGCGTGTTCCATGTGTTCGGGTCCGCCTTCCTCGATCCCGGCACCGGCATTCTGCTCAATAACCGCATGACCGGCTTTGTCACCGATCCCAGCCATCGCAACGTGGTGGCGCCCGGCAAAAAGCCGAGCCACACCCTCAACCCGGTGATGGCGTTCAAGGGCGGCAGGGTCAAATATCTGCTGACCACCCCGGGCGGGCCGGCCCAGACCATTTCCAACGTCCAGATGCTGACCAACATGATCGATCGCGGCATGGAACTGTCGGCCGCCATCGAAGCGCCGCGTTGGTCCATCGACGGCAACGGCAAGGCGCTGATCGATGACGAATTCCCCGATACCATCAGCGACGCGCTTAACGCACGCGGCTTCGATGTGGCCCGCGCGTCGGGCGCGTCCTATTTCGGGTCGTCAAAATGTATCGAGGTACTGGACAACGGCGTGCTCTGCGGCGCCGCCGACCACCGCCGCGAAGCCTACGCCTGCGGCGCGTAGCGTATCGCCTACCCATGTCCGTTGATTTTCTTATCCGCAACGCCAAAATCATCACCTGTGATGCGGATTACGGGATCGCCGAGGCCATCGCCGTTCGTGGCAACAGGATAGCGGCGGTCGGGCCGGACGGGACACTTGCGGCTGACTATGCGGACGCGCGAATCATCGATGCCGGCGGGCGGGCGGTGATGCCGGGCATGATCGACGGCCATTCCCACATGGACCGAGAAGGGCTGAAGACAATCTTCCCGTCCCTGTCCGGCTGTGCCTCCATCGACCATATCCTGCAGCGGATCGAGGCGCTGGTAGCCAAGGCCGCACCCGGCGACTGGATCGTCACCATGCCCATCGGCGAGCCGCCCTATTACTGGAACGTGCCCGATTGCCTGGCGGAGAAGCGCTTCCCCACCCGTCACGATCTCGACCGTGTGTCGCCAAACAACCCGGTCTATATCCGCCCGATCTGGGGCTACTGGCGTCACATATTGCCGCTAACGTCGGTCGCCAACACCAGGGCGCTGGAAACCACCGGATTGCACGCCGGCATGGATGGTCTGACCGGCGATATCGTTCTGGAAACCGACGCGGACGGTCGGACCCTCAATGGCATCATTCACGAACACAGCTTCATGCCGGTGGTGGAGCTCGCCTTTTTCGACAAAATGCCGCGCTTTCGCCATGAAGACCGCGTCAAGGGGATCAAGCAATCCATGGCGATCCACAACGCCACCGGCACCACCAGCGTGTTCGAGGAACATGGCTGCGCGCAGGAGCTGATCGATGCCTGGCGCGCCGTAAAGGCTTCGGGTGAGGCAACGGTCAGGGGATCGCTGATCTACAGCCCGTCCTGGCATTTTGCCGACGCGGCGGGCTATGCCAAGGCGCTGGCGGGCTGGGCCGACTGGATCGGCGGGCGCGGCGAGGGCGATGGATGGCTGCGGGTCGAAGGCATGTTCGCCGATTACGGGATCGAGCCGCTGAATATGCTGCGGCTACGGGCGGCGCCCTATACCGGCTGGTCCGGGTTCAATTACGACAGCGGCGTGCCGCGCGCGGTGATGCGCAACATGCTGATCGAAGCCGCGCGCAACGACATCCGAATCGCCGCCATCTGGATGGAATTCCTCGATCATTTCGAGGCGGTCAACGAGATTATCCCGATCAAAGGCAAGCGCTGGATCATGGGGCATCTCGACGTGGCCAACGAGGCGCAGATCCGAACCATCGCCGATCTGGGGCTGGTGATGAGTTCGCACACCAACCGCTATATCTACAAGCACGGCCATATTGTGCGTGACAAGATCGGCGCGGCAAACGAAAACGATATCGCACCATTGCGACGCTTGCGCGACGCCGGGGTCCACATCGGTTTCGCCACAGACAATGTGCCGACCACGCTGTGGTACCCGGTGTGGCAGGCAATCACCCGCTACAACCGCGAGATCGACGCCCCGGTCGCCCCCGACCAGGCGCTGACCCGCCAGGAGGCGCTGTGCTGCGCCACCATCGAGACCGCCCATCTGACGTTCGAGGAAGACATCAAGGGATCGCTGGAACCGGGCAAGCTCGCCGATCTGATCGTGCTCAGCCATGACCCGCTCGTCTGCCCCGAAAACGACATCAAGGACATCACGTCGGCGCTGACCATGGTCGATGGCAGGATTGTGCACGACACAGGAATGGTGAACACGAATGGATAAATATTACGGGCCTCGACTCTCATGAAAATCTCCGAACTCGACACACCGGTGTTGCTGGCCGATGGCGACGCGGTCGAGCGCAACATGGAACGCATGGCGGCGCTGGCGGGAAACGCCGGTATCGCCTGGCGGCCCCATGCCAAGGCGCATAAATCGCCGGCGGTGGCGAAAATGCAGATCGCGGCCGGCGCCTGCGGTATCTGTTGCGCCAAGCTGGGTGAGGCCGAGGTGATGGCGGCGGGCGGCGCCAAGGATATCCTGATCACCACACCGGTGATCGGCCCCTCGAAGCTGATGCGCCTCATGCAGGTGGCCAACCAGGCCACCGTTTCCGTCGTGGTCGACGACCCATCCAACATCGAGGAAATGGACATGTGCGCCCATACCGCAGGCGTGCGCCCGGATGTGGTGATCGAAGTGGATGTGGGACAGGGGCGCTGCGGTGTCCAGCCCGGCGAGCCGGCCGTGGAGCTGGCAAAGCAGGTGATGCAGGCCGACTGGCTCACTTTCAAGGGGCTGCAGGGTTATCAGGGGTCGATCCAGATGACCGCTTCCTTCGCCGAGCGCAGCCGGGCGGCGGCGGACGCGCTTGGCAAGCTGACCGCAACCGCCGGGTTGATCCGCGCCGCCGGCATTCCCTGCGATTATCTGACGGGCGGCGGCACCGGGACGTCGGTGATCGATGCCGCGGCCGGCGGGCTGACCGAGCTGCAGCCGGGCGGCTATCTGTTCATGGATGCGCGCTATCGCGAGATCGAATGGGATGACGGCAACAAGACCCCGTTTGAACAATCCCTGACCGTGCTGGCTTCGGTGATCTCGAAACCCGCCGCCAACCGCTGCATTCTCGATATGGGTCTGAAGGCGGTGAGTTCGGATGGCGGTCCCCCGGTGCCGCTTGCTGTTCCCGGCGCCCGTTTCAAGTTCGCCGGCGAAGAACATGGCGAACTCATCTGGGAAGACGGACCCTGCCGGCTTGCGCTTGGCGACAAGGTCAGTTTCATCCCGACCCATTGCGACACCACGGTCAACCTTTATGACCGGTTCATCGTCACCAGCGGGGATGATATCACCAACGTCTGGGACATCGCCGCGCGGGGCCGGCTGCAGTAGGGATTAGGAAATAATAAAATGACTGTCATCCCGGCCAAGCGAAGCGCGAGCCGGGACCCATAAATCGGGGAGATCCTATGGGTCCCGGCTCAAGGCCGGGATGACACTGGTTTTTGAATATTTTGAAGGCCGTCGACGCTCCATCCCATTTGACAGCACGCCCCCGGTTGTCGATCATCCGGGCAACGACGAAGAACCGCTTCAGGGAGACACAGCATGGCCAGATCGGCGGCCGATATTTTCAATGCACGTAATCTTGCCATCGTCGGCGCGACGGAGAAGTCGCACTGGCCGCGTAATATCTATGCGAACCTGACCCAATCGGGGTTCGCGGGAAAGATCTTTCCGGTCAATCCGAAGCGCGACGAGATTTTTGGCGTGCCCTGCTATCCCGATCTGGCGTCGCTGCCGGAACCCGTCGATCTCGCTCTGATGATCATCCCCGCCAACGCCATCGAAGGCGCGCTGCGCCAGGGCGTCGCCAACGGGCTCAAGGCCGCCGTGGTCTATGCCTCGGGCTTCGGCGACGGCGGGCGCGAAGACTCCATCAAGCGCGGTGAAGCGTTCCGCAAGGTGCTGGATGAGCTCGATATATCGGTGTGCGGCCCCAACTGCATGGGGCTCGCCGGGATTCGCCAGAATCTCTACTGCTACCCGCACGAACATGTGCGCCAGATGGAACCCGGCCCGGTCGCGCTGATCACCCAGTCGGGCGGCACACTGAGCTATTTCACCCGCTGCGCGCAGGAACGGGGCCTGCGGTTTTCCTACGCCATTTCGTCGGGCAACGAACTGTCCCTCGATCTCTCCGATTACATGAATTTCGTGATCGACGACCCCGACACCAAACAGCTCTGCCTGTTCATCGAAGGCATCCGCAAGCCGGACGCGTTCAAGCAGGCGGCGGGGCGTGCGCTGGCCGCCGGCAAACCGATCATCGCCATCAAAACCGGCCGGTCGCAGAAATCGCGCGAGGCAGCCCAGTCCCATTCGGGCGCCGTCGCCGGCGATTACGCCTCCTATGAAGCGGTGTGCGAGCGCTATGGCATCATCAACTGCGATACGCTGGAAGAGATGATCGAAATGACGCTGGGCTTTCAGCAGGGCCGCCTGCCCAAGGGGCCGGCCATCGCCTTCATGACCACATCGGGCGGCACCGTCGATCTGCTGCATGATTATTGCGAGGCGGAAGGCGCCGTCGTGGCCGAACTGGCGCCGGCGACGGTAGAGGCGATCAGGCCGTTCGTTCCCGCCGATTGCCATATCCGCAACCCCATCGATACGGGCGCCCCGGTCGGTCAGTCGGGTAAATCGTCACCGGTGGAAATCTCCAAACTGTTCGCCGCCGATCCCGGTGTCGACATGGTCGCCTGGTGCAACAATATGCCGGGTTCGGCCCGCAGCTCCGGCGCCGACGACGAGGTGAAATCGCTGGTCAATTCCACCGACAAGCCGGTGATTTCCTTCGCCCGCATGCCGCACCAGATCCCCGAAGGCGGCATTGCGTTCCAGGACGACACCAACATGCCGTTCGTCCAGGGCACGCTGGTTGGCGTCCGGGTCATGAACGCGCTGTGGTTCTACGCCCAACGGGCCGGCAAGAAAATCACCGCACTGCCCGAGCCAACCGGCAAGGCGGACAATTGCACCGGTGAAGCGCTGGAGGCCGCCCTGGCCGCGGCGGGTATCCCCGCGCCCAGGACCGCGCGGGCGCGCAATGCCACGGAGACCGGGTCAGCGGCGGCAAGCGTTGGATTTCCCGCGGCCCTCAAGATTGTCTCGCCCGAAGCCAGCCACAAGACAGAGGTCGGCGGTGTTACGCTCAACATCGCCGACGCGGCCGGCGCGGTGACAGCGGCGGACGCCATGCAGGCCCGACTGATGGCCCACGACCCTGCCGCCCGTATCGACGGCTTCCTCGCCCAGGAAATGGTCAGCGGCACGGAAATGCTGGTGGGCGCGCGCGACGATGCGCTCTATGGCCCGATGATTATCCTGGGCGCCGGTGGCGTGATGGTGGAACTCATGCGCGACGTGGCGATCCGGCTGCTGCCGGTTAGCGAAGACGATGTGCGCGCCATGCTGGGTGAGCTGAAATCAGCCGCCCTGCTGGACGGTTACCGGGGCGCCGCCCCCGCCGACAAGGACGCCCTTGTCGCCGCCGTCGTCGCACTGGGCGACTTCTACCTCAACCACCGCCATATCCTCGCCGACATGGAGATCAACCCGCTGATCGTGCGGCCCAAGGGCAAGGGCGTCTGCGCGTTGGATATCAGGGCGATTTCGAGAGAGGCATAAAAAAACGGCCCCTTCTGGGGCCGTTTTCTGATGTAGTCAAATCTCAGCTATTATTTCTTCGCCACTACCTTCTTTTTGGCAACGGTTTTTTTCACAGTCACGTTTTTCGCGGCGGCTTTTTTCTTTGCCGGCGCCTTTTTCTTGGCCGCCGGTTTCTTGCCGCCTTTCATGGCGAAGGGCTCAAAGGTGGGCTTGTAGGCTTTCTTGTCGAGGAACTGGCTCAGACCCGTATTGTAGGAATCCTCCGCATCGCCGACCTTGATCGCCTGACCCTTGGCGGCAAGATAATCGTAGGACTGGTCGAAATCCATGGTGCGGACCTGACGCACGGCGTGTTTCGTAGCACGCAGAACGGCCGGGCTTTTGGCCATGAGTTTCTGGGCAAGCTCGATGGTCTTGTCGACCAGCTCTTCCTTGGGCACGGAGAAATTGATGAAGCCCATGTCCTCGGCTTCCTTGCCGTTAAACGGCTCCCCCAGACAACAATAATAAAGCGCCTTGCGCGGCATGATGGTGTCGGAGACCACCTTGCTGACCAGCGCGCCCGGCAGGATTCCCCAGTTCACTTCCGACAGGGAAAACACCGTGTCATCGGCGGCTATGGCGAAATCCGTGGCGCAAAGCTGCATGAAGGCGCCGCCGACACAGTAGCCTTCGACCATGGCGATGGTCGGCTTGTCGTATTTATAGAGCCGCTCCCAGCGCCAGCGATTGGCCGCTTCGGCCGCGGCCTTGCGGCCGGCGGGATTGTTCTCGTTCGCCCGGAAGAATTCCTTGAGGTCCTGGCCGGCGCTGAAATAGCCGCCGGCGCCGGAAATCACGACAACCTTGGTTTCGGGATCGGTCTCCAGATCCCGGAGGGTTTCATCCATCTCGAAATGAAGCTGCGGGCTCATGGCGTTCCGCTTTTCCGGACGGTTGAGCATGACCCAGGTGATCCCGTTTTTCTTTTCGACTTTGACGCATTGCAGTTTCTTGGCAGCCATTAACTTTCTCTCTCCGTTGATAATGCGGTTGTTGTTAGAAGGGGTGACAGGCAGCTCTCTAACCGCCGTATTCGCGGTAGAACGAACGAGCCAAGACCATGCGCAAGATTTCGGGCGGGCCTTCGGTGATGACCATCGAGCGGCTGTCACGCCACATCTTCTCGATCGGAAGATCGGTAGTCAGTCCGATACCGCCATGGACCTGCATGGTCTTGTCGCATACGCGGAAGGCCAGCTCGTCGCCCATGATCTTGCACATATAGGATTCATAGCGGATATCCACACCGGCATCGGCTTTCGCCGCGGTGTTATGGAGCAGCAGGCGCATGGCCTTGGTCTCCATCCAGGAATCCACCATCATGAACTGCACCGCCTGACGTTCGGACAGTTTTTTGCCAAAAGTTTCCCGCTCGTTGGTGTATTTGCCGGCAAGTTCCATGCAGCGTTCCGCGACCCCGACACCGCGCGCCGCGTGGCGCATACGCCCCGCCGTGATCCAGGCCTGGCCGAATTTAAAGCCGTCGCCTTCTTCGCCGATGATATTTTCCGGCGGCACCCGCACATCGGTGAACGAGATTTCCCACGGCTTGTCGTCCATCATGGTTTCCTGCTGGCGGACCAGCTCGATCCCAGGCGTGTTCATATCGACCAGGAAGGTGGATATCCCGCCGCGCGACCCCTTCGACCGGTCGGTCGCCGCCTGCACCTGGGCGAAATCCGCCTTATCGGCGCCGGTGATGAAGCGTTTATAGCCGTTGATGACATAGCCGTTGCCGTCCTTGACGGCGGTTGTCCGCATGCCGCCGGGATCGCCGCCCGCATCCGGTTCGGTCTGGGCGAAACAGGGAACCAGCTCACCGCGCAGCACCGGCCACAGATAGCGTTCTTTCTGTTCATCGTTCAGGGAATAGAGAATGGGGCTGACCGGCGGGCCGAATATATGGCCACCCCGGGTCGGTATGGCGATGGTCCGGGCCATTTCCTCCCAGACAACGCAGCGCGCCAGGAAACCCATGCCAAGACCGCCATATTCCTCCGGTATATCGAACATCCAGAGCCCGATTTCCTTGGCCTTGTCCTCGAGCTTCTTGCGAACGTCCGGCTTGAGATTATGCCCTTCGTAGGCATTGCGTTCGATCGGAATGATTTCACGGTCAACGAAACGGCGCACCGTCTCCTTGAGCATACGCAGTTCTTCAGGCAGTTCATAATCCATCGGCGGCCTCCCCAGACCCAAGATCTTTTGATCAGTTCTATATTATTTAACGCCACACCGGCCTGACGTCCACGGCCCGCACACCTTCCCCGGCAGCGCCCACAATCAACGGGTTCACCTCCAGATCGACAAGATGCTGGCGGTGATCCATGTATAGGTCGGATAGTCCACGGATCGCCGTCACCAGCGCGTCCACATCGCGCGCCGGCGCCCCCCGGAACGCGCCGAGCACGGCCTTGCCGCGCAGCTCGCCGAGCATCTCGCGCCCGTCCGCCTCGTTGACCGGCAGCATACGGAACGATACATCGCGCATGGCCTCTACCAGGATACCGCCCAGCCCCACCACCATGAAAGGCCCGAACTGGGGATCCTCGCGAATGCCCAGGATCACCTCGGTCCCGGAAACCATTTCCTGCACCAGATAGCCGTCGATCTTTGCCGCCGGATCGACCGTCTTGAGGCGCGCCGCCATGTCGTCCGCCGCCGCGATAATGGCCGCTCTGTCACCAAGATTGAGCGCCACCCCGCCGACTTCGGTTTTGTGGCTTGCCTGTGGCGAGACGATCTTCAGCACCACCGGAAATCCGATATCGGCCGCCGCCATGGCCGCCGCTTCGGCCGTCGCGCCGAAAGCGCTGGTCGGCGGCGGCAGGCCCCGGTCCCGCAGCAAACTATCGAGGGCCTCGCCCTCCAGATCGGTTTTTTTGCCGGTGCCCTCGGGCAAGGCCTCGACACCGCGCCGCAGCGCATCGGCATAAAGACAAAGGCCCTGCATGGTCCGGACGGTTTGTGGCAGGCCCTGCACAAAGGCCATCTTCGACGCCTTCAGGTATTCACGACCGGCTTCGGTCATGTTCTGCGATACCCTGACATGGGCGATGACGGGCTTATCGGTGGCATCGACCACGTTGGCGTAAATCGACGGATCACTGGGATCGTCGGCCAACGTCGGAAGCTGACCCTGCATGGTGACGATATCTACGTTGGGATCGGCCGCCATCAGATTGCACACGGTACTGAAATCCTGCTGGCGGGCGGCAATGCCGGCACCGCAATCGATCGGGCTCTGACCCGACAGGCCGGGGTCTATATACGGCTCGATCTGGCCCACTGTTTCATCGGAGAGCACCGCCTGTACGGCGCCTTCATCAGCCGAATAATCTAGATAAAGGCCCTTGCCGCCGCCGGAAAACCCGGCCATGGCGATGCGGCGGCCCTTGGGCCAGCGGCGCTGGTTCATGACCGCGCATTGATCGATCATCTCGTCCAGGGAATAGCACCGGACAACACCGTATTTGCGGCAGACCGCCTGGAGAACCGCATCGTCGCTGGCCAGCGCGCCGGTATGGCTTTCGGCGGCTTTTTTCCCGAGGTCACTGCGCCCGACCTTCAGCATAACGATGGGTTTTTCGGCGGCGAGCGCGCGGCGCGCCGCTTCCATGAAGGCTTCCGGCCGGCGAACGCCTTCGACCATACAGGCGATCATTTGCGTGTCGTCGTCGTCGACCAGAAAATTGATGTAATCCGCCAGATCGAGATTGAGTTCGTTACCCGATGACACCGCATAGGAAAACCCCAGGCCGCGTTCGGCCGCGCGCTGCAGCCAGAACATAAAGGTGCCGCCGGACTGGAAAACCACCCCGACCGGGCCGGTGGGCAGGCCGCGAATGCGGGTCGCCGGGTAAAACAGCAGATTCTTCGGAAACGCCATCGCGCCCATACAGTTGGGCCCGCAGACCACCAGCCCGCGATCGTCGCACAGGGCCCGGATGGCCGCGCCCCGCTTGGCGCCTTCCGCATCGCCGCCCTCACCGAAGCGGGCCGCATAAATCAGGGCCGCTTTAAGGCCATTGTCGACCCCTTCGGCCAGTATATCGGGGATGAATTGCGCCGGTACGATGGTCAGCGCCAGATCCACCGGCTTCGGCAGCGAGGCAAAATTCGGGTACACCTTTTGCCCCCAAAGCTCGTCGCGCCGCGGATTGATCAGAAAAGCTTCGGTCGGAAAGCCGGCATATTCGAGGTTTCCGTATATTTCCCGAGCCCATCCGCCGCCACCGGTCTCAGACGCACCGACGATCGCGACAGATTTCGGCCGAAAAAAAGATTCTGCTGAATGAAACACGATCCCTGCCCATAAACGGTTTTTTTTAACTTTGATAGTAAAGTCCTGATTGTCGATGGCGTCAATAGGCGCCCTTGTAACCGGTACGCTTAGCACTTTTTTTCCAGCTGTTATGGGAAGAAGCTTTAGTAACAGTATAGAATCTAAGGATTATTTTGTTGACAATAAAACCGCCATTTAGCATGGTAAACGTCGCGTTAAGGTTTAGATGTTACGCCGCCGCGATCCGCCGCCCCGGGATTTTGTCCGTAGTAGATGAGTACTTGTTTGTGACGTTGCGTAAACCCACAGTATCTAATGCCCTGAAGGGCGCTGCGTTAAGCGCCGCGATCGTCGCTATCGGCGTCGGGTTTTCCGCTTATCCGCCAGCCGGACACGCCAGAAATTCGGTCCAGACCGCCAGTAACCAACCTTCCGACAGCGTTGTAACCGCGCCGCCCGTCACGGCTGAACAACAGATCGCGTTGGCGCCGCCACCGCCAAAAAATATCGAGCGCGTGATTACGGTGCGCTCCGGCGACACTTTCATGAAGTTGATGACAGACGCCGCGGTTCCACGCACCGATGCGCACGGCGCGATCAAGGCCATGCGCGTGATATATAACCCCCGTGACATTCGTCCGGGGCAGACGCTAACCGCGCGTTTCGAAGAGTCCGAGGAAGAAAGTAAGGGCCAAATTTTTGTCGGTCTGTCCTTCATGCCGACAATCGATCAGACCATTCAGGTCAACCGCACGGATTCCGGCACTTTCGAAGCCAACCTCATCGAACGGGAGCTGAACCATCAGGTGGCCAATTTGGGGGGCACGATCGACGCCAGCCTGTACACGGCGGCGAAACGCGCCGGTCTGCCATCGACCGTGATTGTCGATATTATTCATCTTTTTAGCTGGGATGTGGACTTCCAGCGCGACGTTCGGCCCGGCGATTCCTTTAATGCACTGGTCGAAAGGTCACACCTGAAAAATGGCGATATCGCCCGCTGGGGCGAGGTTCTTTATGCCGACTTGACAGTGAGCGGCAAGACCCAACGCTATTTCCGGTTTGAAACCAAAGATAAAAAGGGGCGTACGAGAGTCGGTTACTTCAACGAAAAAGGACACAGCGCCCGTAAACCGCTCCTGAAAACACCGGTCGATGGTGCGCGTCTGTCCTCAGGCTTTGGCAGACGCCGGCATCCTATTCTGGGCTATACGAAGATGCATCGCGGCGTTGATTTCGCCGCATCATCAGGCACGCCGGTCTATGCCGGCGGCAATGGCACCATCACGTCAATTGGTCGCAACGGCGGCTATGGCCGGTATATCAGAATTCGCCACAACGGCCGGTATTCCACCGCCTATGGCCATATGCGGCGCTTCGCCCGGGGCATGACCCGAGGCAAGCGGGTCCGTCAGGGCCAAATAATCGGTTATGTCGGCTCAAGCGGCCGGTCTACCGGCCCGCATCTGCATTATGAGGTCCTTCTGGGTGGGCGCCAGGTGAACCCGTTGCGTCTGAGATTGCCGGCGGGACGCCGCCTCAAGGGCAAGGAACTGGCCTCATTCAGCGCCCTCCGCACCTATCTCGACAGACGCCTTGCCGCCATTCCAAAGGGAACCGAAATCACCCAGCGCGAGATCACCGTCACGGACCAACCTCAGGCACCGGCCAAGAACTAACCTTATTTCTTCGCGGCGCGTTCCCGCATCCCCTTTTCCGAGCGGGGGCCCATGGGTTCGGGTTGAAACGGCCCGTCCCGCATCTGCAGATAGGCTTTCACACCATCGGTCCGCATGGTCTCGTAGAGCTGTTCGCGGTATTCGGTGTGCGACGAATGGGCCAGCGCCCCGAGCGCGCCTTCGGTCAGAAGCGCCGAATAAACCCCTGACGCCTGAAGCCCCTGCATGGCGATCGCCTTGTTCAGCCGAACCGCCGGTTCGGGGACCAGGGCGATCCGCGCCGCCAGGGCGCGCGCGCGGTCCATCAGCTGATCGTGGGGCACCACCTCATTGACCATGCCTATCCGATAGGCTTCCTCGGCATCGAAATGATCGCCGGTCAGGCCCCACCGGTTGGCCGACTTCCAGCCGCATAACGCCGTAAACAGAAAACTGGTATTGGAAATATGGCGAACTTCCGGCTGGGCGAAGACCGCCTTGTCGGAAGCGATGGTGATATCGGCGGCGAGTTGATACCAGAAACCGCCGCCCATCGCCCAGCCGTTGACCGCCGCGATGATCGGCTTGCCCAGTTTCCACATATGGACCCATTTGTCGGCGATCTGACTGTCATTGCGCTGCCAGCCCTCGATGAACTCGGCGATGGATTTCCCCGTCGGGTCGCCCTTTTTCTTGCCGTCGTCCCGCGGCCCCTGATCATAGCCGGAACAGAAACCGGCGCCGGCGCCGGTCAGAATAATAACGCGCGCCGCCCGATCCGCAT
This sequence comes from Pseudomonadota bacterium, assembly GCA_027624735.1. Classification (GTDB taxonomy): domain Bacteria; phylum Pseudomonadota; class Alphaproteobacteria; order MPNO01; family UBA2964; genus JAQBTY01. The sequence goes on from JAQBTY010000019.1 coordinate 21,471, forward strand.
CGGCTTCGTCGAAAGCACGATGCATTTCGCTTTCCAGATTGGGCGAAAGCGCGTTCATCACCTTGGGACGGTTGAGAGTGATGGTCGCAATTCCATCCCTAACTTCATAGATCATATCTTCGTAACTCATGGCCTGCCTCCCTTTGTTTTTGTCCTCGCCGGGACTTCGGGGAAACATGCTACGCCAATTTTTTTTCCGTGACGAATGTCACGCGGCATTTAGTCTACCGAAGACGGAAACAGCCCGCTCCCTGAACGAGAGAGCGGGCTGGAATGCAATTCCTTGGCGGCAAAAACGCCGGGTCAGGCCGCTTTGGCCCTTACCCCGTTTATGATCAGCCCGCCTTCGGCGGCGGATACGTTGACCGTCTCGCCATCGCTGATGCTGCCTTCGAGCAGCAGGGTCGCAAGCGGGTTCTGGAGGGACGTCTGGATCACCCGTTTGAGCGGCCGCGCACCGTAAACCGGCTCGTATCCGGCAGCGGCCAGCCAATCGCGGGCCGACGCATCCAGATTGAGGGTGATCTTCTTGTCCGCCAACAGGGCGTGAAGACGGCCGAGCTGAATATCGACGATACCCGCCATGTGTTTCCGTTCCAGCCGGTGAAACAACAGGATCTCATCCAGCCGGTTGAGGAATTCCGGCCTGAAACTGGCCCGCACCACCGACATTACCTGATCGCGCACTTCCGCCGAATCATGGCCTTCTTCCTGCTCCGCGAGAATTTGGCTGCCAAGATTGGACGTCAGCACGATCAGTGTGTTGCGGAAATCGACGGTACGGCCCTGACCATCGGTTAAGCGGCCGTCATCGAGCACCTGCAACAGCACGTTAAAGACATCGGGATGCGCCTTTTCAACCTCGTCGAACAGGATCACCTGATAGGGCCGGCGGCGGACCGCTTCGGTCAGGGCGCCGCCCTCCTCGTACCCGACATAACCAGGCGGCGCGCCGATCAGACGGGCGACAGAATGTTTCTCCATATATTCGGACATGTCGATACGCACCATGGCCGCATCGTTATCGAACAGGAAAGCAGCCAGCGCCTTTGTCAGCTCGGTCTTGCCCACGCCAGTCGGCCCCAGGAACATGAAGGAGCCTATCGGCCTGTTCGGATCCTGCAGACCCGCCCGGGCGCGGCGAACCGCGTCACTGACCGCTTTTACGGCCTCTGCCTGGCCGATGACCCTGGCCCCGATCGCCGTTTCCATTTGCAGCAGCTTTTCACGCTCGCCTTCGAGCATCTTATCGACCGGGATACCCGTCCAGCGCGAGACGACCGCGGCGATGTCCGTTTCGGTTACCTCTTCCTGCAACATATGGGTGCCTTCGCCGGCTTCGGTTTCGGCCATGCGCGCCTCCAGCCCGGGAATGACGCCGTACATAAGCTCGCCAGCCCGCGTGAGGTCACCCTCGCGCCGGACGCGTTCAAGCTCGCCGCGCGCCTGATCAAGCTCTTCCTTGATCTTGTGAGCGCCCTCGATCTTGCCCTTTTCCGATTGCCAGATGGTGGTCAGATCGGCTTCCTTCTTCTCCAGCTCGGCAAGATCCGTCTCCAGCTTTTCCAGCCGGTCCTTGGACGCCTTGTCGGTTTCCTTGCGCAGCGCCTCACGCTCGATTTTCAGCTGGATGATCCGCCGGTCGAGCTCATCGATCGCCTCCGGTTTGGAATCGACCTCCATGCGAAGCCGGGACGCGGATTCGTCGATCAGATCGATCGCCTTGTCGGGCAGGAACCGGTCGGTGATATAGCGATGCCCCAGTGTCGCGGCGGCGACCAGTGCCCGGTCGGTGATCCGCACCCCGTGATGGACCTCGTATTTTTCCCGGATGCCGCGCAGGATCGAGATCGTGTCCTCAACCGTCGGCTCGGCGATGAACACCGGCTGGAACCGCCGCGCCAAGGCGGCGTCCTTCTCGACATGCTTGCGGAATTCGTTCAGCGTGGTGGCGCCGATACAATGCAACTCGCCCCGCGCCAGCGCCGGTTTCAACAAATTCGAGGCATCCATCGAGCCTTCCGAAGCCCCCGCACCCACCAGCGTATGCATCTCGTCGATGAACAGGATGATCGACCCGGCGGCATTGGTCACCTCGTTCAGCACCGCCTTCAGGCGCTCCTCGAACTCGCCACGATACTTGGCCCCGGCGATCAGCGCGCCCATGTCCAGCGACATCAACTGCTTGTCGACCAGGCTTTCCGGCACATCGCCATTGACGATGCGCAGTGCCAGCCCCTCCGCAATCGCGGTCTTGCCAACCCCAGGCTCGCCGATCAGCACCGGATTGTTCTTGGTCCGGCGGCTCAGCACCTGAATGGTGCGCCGGATTTCCTCGTCACGCCCGATCACCGGGTCCAGCTTGCCCTCACGCGCCGCCTGGGTCAGGTCGCGGGCGTATTTCTTCAAGGCGTCAAAACTGTCCTCGGCCCCGGCGCTGTCGGCAGTGCGGCCCTTGCGCAGATCGTTGATCGCCTGGTTAAGCGGCTGCGGCCGCACCCCGGCGCTGTCCAGGATCTTCGCTGCCTCGGTCCCCTTGCCCAGGGCAATAGCGGTCAACACCCGCTCGGCGCTGATGAAGCTGTCACCGGCCTTGGTGGCGATCTTCTCGGCCTCGTCCAGAATGCGCGCCAGCCCCGGCTCCATGTAGATCTGATCGCCGCCGCCCGAGACCTTCGGTATCCGGGCAATCGCCGCATCGACGCCCTGCTTCGCCGCCTTGGCGTCGCCGCCCGCGGCACTGATCAGGTTGGCCGCCAGCCCCTGCTCGTCATCCAGCAGCGCCTTCAGCAGATGTTCAGGCGTCAACCGCTGATGGCCCTCGCGCAGGGCAATGGTCTGTGCCGCCTGCAGGAACCCACGGGCGCGGTCGGTAAATTTTTCCAGGTT